>JAANWY010000178.1 GCA_018263655.1 Anaerolineales bacterium
ATCCTCGCGGTCGTGGGGAATGCGAATATGCCCCATCTCGGGGTGAATCAGCCCGTGCATGAGCCCACCCTCCACCATCGCTCCCCCGCCGATCCCCGTGCCGATGGTCAGGTAAATGAAGGTGTCCAGCCCCTGAGCAGCCCCCCATCGCTGTTCGCCTAGCGCGGCGCCGTTCACATCCGTGTCCAAACCCACAGGCACGTCCAAGGCATCCCCGATGGCGCCGGCAAAGTCGGTGTGCGCCCAACCCGGCTTCGGTGTCGTCGTGATGTAGCCAAAAGTCGCCGAAGCTGGATCCGGATCTACCGGGCCGAAAGAAGAGACGCCCACCGACGCCAGCGGCAAATGCTCCTCGAAGAACGCGATGGCTTGCTCGATAGTCTCCTCCGGCGTGGTGGTCGGGAAACGCACCTCCGCCTCGATGGTGTCGGGGCTGCCTCCCACGGCACACACAAACTTCGTTCCGCCGGCCTCAATCCCGCCGTACAATTCACTCATTGTCACCCTCGCTTTCGATGTGTAACGTCCTGGGCTTCATTTTACCAGAGGGACGCGCAACACGCAATCGGCGAGACCGCAATACACATCCACCAAGGATGACCTTGACAGAAAAGCAACTATTTAGTATAATAACTAATGAATTTAGCTGTGTCTAAATTTATTTTTATCAAGCGCAACATCGACTTTGAGATAGCAACATTCGGGACGGAGGCATGGGAGTAATGAAGGAAGGATTTTCAAGGCGTGATTTCTTAAAAGCTAGCGCGGCCGGCGCAGCGGCCGCTGTGGGAGGCGGCGCCCTGGTGGGAATGTCGTCCAAGCCGAATAGGACATCGTCGGGGACCGTGTTAGCCCACGATGGGCATGACGAGGATGCCATGCGGACCGTTGGTCAAGTTGATCACGAAGCCAACAACTTCGATCCAATGGAGATTTTGACAGATTTCGACTACGGCGAGGTGAGCCAGCTCGACAACGGCCAGACGCTGCGGGAGTACGAAATTGTCGCCGTCGACAAAGAAATTGAAATCGCGCCAGGCGTCTACTTTCCCGCGTGGACCTATAACGGCCGGGTGCCAGGCCCAACGATCCGCGCAGTAGAGGGCGACCGAGTTCGGATTCGGTTCGCGAATGCCGGCAGCCACCCGCACACCATCCACTTTCATGGCATTCACTCAGCATCGATGGACGGTGTGCCCGGTATCGGGGCCGGCATGATCAATTCTGGTGAACAGACGGTCTACGAATTCGACGCCTATCCGTTCGGAAGCCATCTCTATCACTGCCACGCGATACCGCTCAAGCGTCACATTCACAAGGGATTGTACGGCGCCTTCATCATCGATCCCGATCCAGAGAAATATGACGGCGTTGCCAAGGAGACGGCAAAAACTCGGAATCATCAGTATCCCGAGAACGCAGCAGTCAACGAGATGGTCATGGTGATGAACGGTTTTGACACCAACTTCGACAACGATAACGAAGTTTACGCTGTCAATTCCATTGCCTTTGCCTACATGCAAGAGCCCATTCAAATCGCGCACGATCAGCTACAGCGGATTTACCTGGTCAATCTCACCGAGTTCGATCCGATCAACTCGTTCCACCTGCACGCCAACTTCTTCGACTACTACGATCATGGCACCACGCTGGAGCCCACTCTAAAGACGGTAGACACCATCATGCAGTGCCAAGCTCAACGTGGGATCTTGGAGTTCTCGTTCGAGGGATTTGAGCCTGGACGCTACATGTTTCACGCGCATCAGAGCGAATTTGCGGAACTGGGTTGGATGGCGTTCTTCGAGGTCACGGGAGAATAACGATGCAAGAATCACAACTTCGCACGCCCAGAATCGCTGGGGGGACCAATCTGCACACGTGGGCGCTGGGCGTTATCCCCCTGGTGTTGCTGGCAGTGTTGGTAGCCGCATTCGTGGTCTTCGATCCGACCGCTATGCTGCGCGCCGGCTTCCCACCGGTGGAAGAGCTGACGCTACAGCGCGTCACGCTCAACGCTGATCCCAGGACAATGACGGTCAATCTCGTCAACGGCGGCCCGGAACCGGTGACGATTGCCCAGGTGCTGGTCGACGATGCTTACTGGGTACACGACGTCCAGCCGGCACGCACCATCCCGCGCTTGGGCCGCGCCACTGTCGAGATCCCCTATCCGTGGGTCGAGGGAGAACTGCACGAGATCAAGTTGATCACCAACACCGGCGTGACGTTCAGTGAAGCGGTGGAAGTGGCCGTCGAAACGCCGCAGCCCGGCATCCGCTTCCTGGGTATTTTCACGCTGTTGGGCATCTACGTCGGCGTAGTCCCGATTGCCCTCGGGCTGTTGTGGTATCCGTTTCTGCGCCGCATCAGCCGGCGCTGGATGAACTTCTTCCTCAGCCTGACGGCCGGCCTGCTCATCTTCCTCGGCGTGGACGCTCTGGAAGAGGCGCTTACTTCGGCGGGCCAGGTGCCCGGCGCTTTCCAAGGCATCGGTCTCATCGTGGTCGGTGTGCTCGTCAGCATCGTCGGACTGATTGCGATTGGGCAGCGGCTTCGCGCCTCGGGGCGCAGCAAGAGCGGAGCCCAGGGCCGGCTCGTGCTGGCGTACATGATCGCCGCCGGCATCGGACTCCACAACCTGGGTGAGGGGCTGGCTATCGGTGCCGCTTACGCGTTGGGCGAAATCGCCATGGGCGCTTTCCTGGTCATCGGCTTCACCATTCACAACACGACGGAGGGCTTGGGCATTGTGGCGCCGGTGGCGAAGGACAAGCCGGCGTTGCGGAACCTGGCCATCATGGGCGCGATTGCCGGCATCCCCACAATCTTCGGGGCCTGGATCGGTGGCTTCACGTATTCCCCCGTGCTGGCTGTGTTGTTCCTGGCGATTGGTGCCGGCGCCATCTTCCAGGTGGTGTATGAGTTGGTGAAATTGATTCAGCAGGAGAGTGAGAAGGATGCCGGCACGCTGCTAAACCTGGCCGGCCTGACCGCGGGATTGCTCATAATGTACCTGACGGGGCTCTTCGTTGCCGCATAGCGATTTCGGCAGGAATTGCCAGATTAAGAAGGGCATGCTAAAATACCTTCGGTTATCCAGTGATGTTAGTTGACTCGCCATGTTGCCCTCTCTCGCGGGGTAACAATCGAAGGGTGAACTCCTATGAGTGACTTTGAGAGTCTAGTGGAAGAGCGAAATATAGTCAGTTGGGAGCTCAGACAACTGGTCAAGAGTGGATTGTACCCCGATGAGCAGGCCGCGCTGCGCAGCGCCCTGCGAGCGCTTTTTCAGCTCAATCCGCAAACCAAGCTCCAAATGATCATCAGCGCCTATGAAGCTGGGGACGTCAGCCTTGGCAAGGCAGCGGAGATGTTGGGCGTCTCTCAGGAGGAAGTGAAGGACATCTTACGAGAGGAAGGTGCCGAGATCCACCTGGGTCCCCAAACCGTCGAGGGGCTGCTTGAGGATGCCCAAAACGCCTGAAACGCCCCAGGCTCAGCTATCGATCATCTTTGACAACACAGTGCTTTCCAACTTTGCCGCTGCGGACAAAGTCCCGCTGCTAGAACAGATCTATCGAGATCACGCTTGTACGACTCTGATGGTCGTGGACGAGATTCAAGATGGTTTGGATGCTGGATATCAGCATCTCAAGACCGTTGCAGAGGTGCTCAACCCTCCGCATTCCACCGGCTGGTTATCTGTTCTTCCTCTCGAATCCTCGCAGGAACAGGCTCTATACATCGAGCTATCGTCCTCTCTCGGCGCCGGCGAAGCCTCATGCCTGGCTGCGGCTATTGCTCATGGACTGGCCTTGGCCACTGACGATCTGGCAGCCCGGCGAAGGGCAACCAGGCGAAACGTGCAACTGACGGGTACAATCGGCATTCTCGTCCGGCTGGTGCGTGAGGGGCATCTCCCATTATCTGAAGCCAACAGCGTCCTGACACAGATGATTGCCTTACGCTATCGGTCACCGGTCGACAGTCTGAACGATCTCATTTGAGCTTTGGCAGCGTGTCGCTCAATTGATCCTGCCATGAAGTACCTAGGAGCGCCCGAGTGCCTGGGGCATGCCGTGCTTAGGGATGAGCGTTCGGGTTTTCGGTGAGCAAGCCCTCGGCCTGCGCGACGGCGATCAGGCGATCATCGGCGCAGACGAACGTGAGCGGTGGCTCGCCGACGCGGAGCAGTTCCTGGTTGAGCAACCACGCGACGCTCACCACTCACCGCGTTCTTCGATGATGATTTCCGAGAGCGGTTTGCCTGGAGCCCGACCTATGAAATCGGCCAGCCTGCGACGTTCCTCTTCAGACACAGGATCAGGGGGAGGCGACACTCTCTTCGGCTGAGAATGCATCAGGCCCGCGGCGACTAGCCTTTGGATGAGCTGCTCAGTTGCGTCAGTCGGCTCCTCCGACGGTTCTGTCTCCTCCGGCACGATTTGGATGCGCACTCTCTGGTGCTCTTGGAGGTTAACGGGCTCCAAGGGGCGCAGCATACCCTTTTCGTACACGACTGTAACGGTGTCAGCCATTATTCACCTCAGCTCACTCATGTTCCATGCACCACAGTACACGTAAACGGAATACATTGCGTACCTAGATTATGACACTGAAAGGGGACTCCTCAAAAATCGGCCGGTATAGCTCTCCTCCACCCCCGCCACCGCCTCCGGCGTCCCCTGCGCCACGACATACCCGCCGGCATCGCCCCCCTCCGGCCCCAGGTCCACGATCCAGTCGGCCGTCTTGATCACGTCCAGGTTGTGCTCGATGACGATCACGGTGTTGCCGGCATCCGTCAGGCGGTGCAGGACGTCCAGCAGCTTCTGGATGTCGGCGAAGTGCAGGCCCGTCGTCGGTTCGTCTAGAATGTAGACCGTATCGCCGGTGGACACGCGCGCCAGCTCCTTGGCCAGCTTCACCCGCTGTGCCTCGCCGCCCGACAGCGTCGGTGCGCTCTGGCCCAGCTTCACGTACCCCAACCCCACGTCGGACAACGTCTGGAGAATGCGCTGAATCTTCGGCACGTTGGCGAAGAACTCGAGCGCTTCGCCCACATCCATGTCCAGTATGTCGGCGATGTTCACCCCCTTGTAGCGAATCTGCAGCGTCTCACGGTTGAAGCGCGCCCCTTTGCAGACTTCACATGGGATGTAGATATCGGGCAAGAAGTGCATCTCGACCTTCTTCTCGCCATACCCCTTACACGCCTCGCAGCGCCCGCCTTTGACGTTGAAGCTGAAGCGCCCCTTCTCATAGCCCCGAATCTTGGCCTCCGGTGTCAGGGCGAACAACTCGCGGATGGGCGTCAACACCTTGGCGTAGGTCGCCGGATTCGAGCGCGGCGTGCGTCCGATGGGGTCCTGGGTGATGCTGATCACCTTGTCGATGTATTCCAGCCCCACGATGCGGTCGTGGTCGCCGGCCTCCTCCTGCGCGTTGTGCAGCTCTGCGGCCAGCGCCGGATGGAGCGTCTGAGCCACCAGCGACGACTTGCCGGAGCCCGAGACGCCGGTGACGCAAGTGAACAAGCCCAGTGGGAAGCGCACCTCCAGATTCTTGAGGTTGTTCTGCCGCGCGCCGACGACCGAGAGCCACTGGTCGTTGGCCAAACGCCGCCGGCCGTTGGGCGACGTGACCTCCAGATCCCGACGCAGGTAGCGCCCCGTCAGCGAATCAGGATGCCGCTCAATCGCCTCTGGCGAACCTTCGGCCACCACCCGGCCGCCTTTGATGCCGGCGCCTGGCCCCAGATCCAGGATCCAATCGGCGGTGCGCATCGTCTCCTCGTCGTGCTCAATGACGACCACGGTGTTGCCCATGTCGCGCAGATGCTCCAGCGTGTCCAGCAGCCGGCGGTTGTCGCGCGCGTGCAGGCCGATGCTGGGCTCGTCGAGCACGTAGAGCACGCCCACGAGCCCGCAGCCGATCTGGCTGGCCAGCCGGATGCGCTGGCCCTCGCCACCGGACAGCGTGGGCGCGGGGCGGTCCAGCGTCAGATAATGCAGGCCGACGTTCAACAGGAACTGAAGACGTTCGCGGATCTCATTCAGGACTTCCTCGGCCACCTCCATCTGCTCCGCCGACAGATCGGGCCATAACTCCTGAACCCACACCAGCGCGTCGCCGATGTTCAGCGCTGTCGCTTCGCTGATGGTCTTTTCGCCCAGAGTCACGGCTGCGCTCTCTGTACGCAGGCGCTCACCGCGACAGGTCGGGCAGGGCTGTTGGCTCATGAAGGTTCGGTACCATCGGCGCATCTGCTCCGACTTGGTCTGCTTGTAGCGCCGGCGGGTCACGTTGACCACGCCCTCGGTCTCCCACTCTCCTCGCCAGGTGCCACGATTACTCTCCGACTTCAAGTTGACGGTCACCCCGCCGTAGAGAATAGCCTGCTGGCACTCCTCGGATAACGCCCGCCAGGGCGTGTCCAGGTCGTGCCGGAAGTGCTCGACAATCTGCTGAGCTGCTTTGTAGGTGCCGCTGGACTTCTTCTTGCGGAGCTCGCCCCAGGTGCGGACGCCGCCCTCGTGCAGCGATTTGTCGGGATCGACGAACCGATCGGGGTCGAATTCGATCTTGGTGCCCAGGCCGTTGCACTCAGGGCACATGCCTACCGGTGAGTTGAAACTGAACATGGCCGGCGTCAGGTCGGGGAAGCTCAGGCCGCAGTCGGGGCACGCGTTCTGCTCCGAGAGGAGCCAGTCGCCGTCGCCTGTGTCGATGACGATCAGGCCGTCGCCGGCACGCAGGGCGGTTTCGATGGAGTCGGTTAGGCGGGTTAGGTGGTTGGGTGGCTGGGTGGTTGGGTGGCTGGGTGGCTGGGTGGCTGGGTGGTTGGGTGGTTGGGTGTCGGGGGCGATTAGGCGGTCTACGATCAGTTCGATGTTGTGCTTTTTGTTCTTGTCGAGGACAATGTCCTCGTCCAGGTTGTGGATTTTGCCGTCGATGCGGACGCGGGCGTAGCCGTCGGCGCGGGCCTGGGCCAGGACGTCCTGGAAGGCGCCCTTGCGGTTGCGGGCCAGGGGGGCCAGGATCTGGAAGCGAGTGCCGGCCGGCAGCGCCGCCACCTGCTCCACGATCTCCTGCGCCGACTGGGCGTGCACCTCGCGCCCGCACTGCGGGCAGTGGGGCGTGCCGACGCGGGCGAAGAGCACCCGCAGGTAGTCGTAGATCTCGGTCACGGTGCCCACCGTTGAGCGCGGGTTCTTGCTGACCGCCTTCTGCTCGATGGCGATGGCTGGGCTGAGGCCACCGATGTAGTCCACCTTCGGCTTCTCCATCTGGCCGATGAACTGGCGCGCGTAAGCCGACAGCGATTCGACGTAGCGGCGCTGGCCTTCGGCATAGATGGTGTCAAAGGCCAGCGAGGACTTGCCGCTGCCCGACACGCCGGTGATGACGACCAGCTTGAAGCGCGGCAGCCGCACGTCGATGTTTTTCAGGTTGTGTTCTTTGGCACCGCGAATCAGGATTTCTTCAGGAAACATCGTGACAGCCTCGCGCTAGTATGAGTCCGCGTTCTCGTGAAAGCGGCCGTTGGATAACCTATGTCACCATTTTACGCTTGGTTCATGACAAATTCTGACATGATTGCCGCGCCACTTGCTGGGAGAGTGGCGAGATGGCCGTGACAGCGAGACAGCCATGCCGGCGTCGTCTTGATTCACGTGTAAGAGATGCGAGGTCGTACCGGGGAGCAGCGTCGCAGTCAGCTAGCCGGAGGTGTCAGGCTGGGGTGAAGCCGGCATCGTGGTGATGAGCGCTCTGAGAACTCTGTTCACAGCCTCGGGAGACTGAAACACCGCAGCAACGTCAGGATCAAGTACAACTACGATCTGATCTTCACCTAGCCTCTCTGCAAAACGATTGGGCTTGGCCTTGCTGTAGTCAAAGCGATATTCTTCTCGCATATCGTCAGCCGAAGTAGGTTCCCTGTCAGTCGATTCGATTTCGTTCATAGTCTCTACGCTCTCTTCGTGTCGCCTTGCGGGCACTAATGATTCGGACAGAATCGTTTCGCTCGGTGAAGCATACCAGCAATAGGCGGTTCCGCTCTGAGTGACCAATGATGATTTCGCGCAGCTCCTGGTCTGAATGATCCTCGTCGTCAAATATCAAGGCAAGTGGATCGCGAAACACCGTAACTACTTCCTCGAAGCTAACGCCGTGTTTGCTGGCGTTAGCCAATGCCTTATTGGTGTCCCACTCAAATCGCAGGCTCATCTGGTCGAGTTATTCCCTTGAACTACACAGTCTGCTGACCCCATCGAGCTTGGGCAAACTATCGACAGTATACAGCAAGTCGTGTTACAAATCAAGCATTTTGCGCGAGCCCTGCCCACCAACACGACGGAGATCACTGTCTCCAGGTAGTAACTTCATACCGCAACCACACGCGGTCGCCGGCCTGCACCTCTGCAGAGATCAGCCTTAGCCGCGCAGGCCATTCGTCGGGTTGTAGCGCCGGCGAATCGAAGAGCGATGGCGTCTCGAAGCCGTCGATGATGGCCGGCAAGAACGTGATGCCGATCTCGTCGACCAGCCCGGCCCGCAAGCCGGCGCCGCCGCCGCCGCGAGTTCCAGGCGGCCAAACAGCAGCCGCCTTCCACTCACGGCTACGAGCTTCGCCACCCCTGCGGGGTTCGCGACGGCGACAGAGCTCGCAGAGCGGCGAAATTCGTAGCCCAGAGCGACGTCCTGAGTTCGTCGAAGGGTGGAGCGCTCTTTGCGCAACTCTGGGCGGGAGACCTCATGCCGGCGCCCGTGCCAGCGTGTACGCGGCTGCGATGTCGCGCGCCCGCTCGCGTACCAAATCGCGTAGCTCCGCCGGCTCCAGAACGACTGCAGCGGGACCGTAGCTTAGCGCCATCCTGGCCGGCCACTCCAACCCGGGTGCAGCCAAACTCACAACCACCGAGCCGTCCGGCTGCTCCTCCATCGTCTCCCACATGGCGCGCTGATCTTGTGCGAGGAGTGCCGCCTCTGGCGCGAAGCGCATGCGGACCTGCACTCGCGGCTGAGCGTATGGGTCATCATCTAGGTACTCGTGGACGTCGAAGTCGGCCGGCACGTCGAAAGTCTCGTCCAGCAGCGTCAACTCGTTGATGCGATCCACGCGGAAGGTGCGCATATCGCCACGCAGGTGGCAGTAGGTAACGATGTACCACCAGCCCCAGCGATGGACCAGGGCGTAGGGATCGACCTCTCGCTGAAGCGGTTCGGCCTGCGCCCACCCACGATAGACCATCGACACCTGCCGGCGCTCACGAACGGCGCGCCGGAGCTTCTCCAGGTAAGGCGCCAGCGGCTCCTGCTCGCCGCGATGCATGCCGGTGGCCACCAGTGTCCGACGTGCCCAAGCGACCTCGTGGCATTGCTCCTCGGGGAGAACGTTGTCGAGCTTGGCCAGCGCCCCCCGCGCCGCATCCTGATACAACTGACCCCACATTTCCTCCACGAGGCTCGTGCCCAGGTAGACGGCGACAGCCTCCTCCGGTGTGAAGACCAGGGGCGGCATCTTGTAGCCGCGCACCAACGAGAAGCCGCCGTGCGGACCCCGCTCGGAGTAGACGGGGATGCCCATCTCGTCCAGCATGCCAATGTAGCGATGGAGCGTCCGTACGGAGACGCCCAGTTCCTCCGCCAGATCGGCCGCCTTCTGGTTGGGCCGGCGCTGCAGCAGCATGATGAGGGTGATGAGTCTGGTGGCGGATTAGCGATAGCTCACCGCGATGATGGATTTCGTGCTCTACGACGTGCCAGATGATCCACTGCAGCGACAGGCTTCCGTCCCAGGGCACTTCAACGATCCGCCGTAGGTCTGCCGGCTCCAAGGTATCTAAGTACGCCTCGGTACGGGTGTGCACCTCCGTCAGGGCGGCCTTGATTGCTTCAGTCGTCGGGTAGTTCGTGAGGCGATACTCGGTTGGCCATGCCTCCAGCTCCCGCGTCACGACGTGGCGGAACCAACCGTCTTCGGCGTCAGCGATGTGGAGCATGATGCGCCCAACCGGCCAGGATCCTTCAAATGGAACGTACGCGAGATCATCGTCGCTGAACTTGTCTATCGTGGACAGCAAATCTGCGCGGATCTGCTGCCAGTGAGCAAAGATCTGAGATGGTTTCATCGTGTTACCTCCAATCAGGTGGCAAGTACAGCCGCGTCTTCGTATCTATCACTTTGTTCATCCCAGCAAATTATAGATCATGCGTGAGTTTTCAGACAAGCTCTTACGCTGGGTCTGCACGGCTAGACGACGTTGCCCCAAAGTGATATACTTATGGAAAGCGGCGGGCACAATGAGTGACGGACAATGATCTGCATCTGTACCCCACAGGAGGCGTAGCTAGCGAGAGCCAGGGTCATGGCATATCTGATATACGCGCCGGCAGTCGTGGCACTCATCGCCTACGTGACAACGGTGGCCCACCAGGAGTTCAACAGCGCATGGTGGAGCGCTTACCTCGTTGCCGTAAACGCAGTGGCTTTCATCGTCTACGTATACGACAAAAGCGTCGCGAGATTGCTCGGTAGGCTGAGATTAGGCTTCTTACCCTTGCGCGTCCCCGAGGATGTGTTGGTGTGGTTCCTCGCGTTTCCTGGCGGGGCTCTGGGTGCCTATGCCGCGATGTACTTCGCTAACCACAAGACGAGCCCGGCTGAGCAGGAGTTTCGCCGGCGGCTGGGGAAGGCGTTTCTTGTACAAGTGATTCTGGCCGTTGTCTTGTTCAAGTCAGGCCGCTTACCGGAGGACCGACTTGACGCCGTGATCGCTAGCTTGGCCGGCACCGTAGTCAGAACCGTCGAGACCCTGCTGACCACCGCTGGGGTTCTGTGATTTCAGTCCCGGTGCCGGGGAGGCTCGTAAGAATAAGGTGGGCCTGGGTGAGCTAGTGGGTGCCGCGATCACCTCGGAATTGACAAGAGCGGGCAGACAGAGTACACTGGACGTACTTTGAACTTCCTTGGTGGAATCTCCATCCGTTTCGTCATCTACGGCCTCCTCGGTTGGTGCGCCGAAATCGTGTGGACGGCCTCGCGCGAGAAAATCACCGGCCGGCAGCGCGGCTGGAAACTGCGCGGCACCAGCTACTTGTGGATGTTTCCCATCTACGGTCTCATCGCTCCCCTCTACGAACCCATCCACAACGCTGTCCGCGCCTGGTCGTGGGAGGCGCGTGGCCTAGTCTACATGCTCGGCTTCTTCACCGTGGAGTACGTCACGGGCTGGCTGCTGCGCACACTCACCGGCGCCTGCCCCTGGGACTACACCAAACACAGCCGCTGGCACGTGCACGGCCTCATCCGCTTGGACTACGCCCCCGCCTGGTTCCTGACCGGCCTGGCCCTGGAACCCGTTCACGATTTTCTGGTGCAGCTCACGCCGGCCATCCAGCAGGCGCTCTGAGTCTTTCTCAGCCAGCGATCCTAAACGTTTGCCGTACAGACACGAGTGTTGTATAATACACATCGACATATCCGCTGACAATGTCGCCAACGGGTACCTGTTCTTCGATGAGTTCAGGACAGGCTTGGCGGCATTTTGCATATCCTCGTAGGAGGCCGGCCCCGTCGACCCCTCGTCGACTGGCCCATGACTTGGAGAAAGTCGGTGTCAGGGACCCATGATCAAGGCACCACCCAGCGAGATCGAACGAGTCGTTGACAAGGTCATCTCGTACGCTCCCGATGCAGATATGGATCTGCTGTGGCGGGCGTACGATCTGGTCGAGCACCGGCACGCCGGCCAGATGCGAGCCACGGGCGAACCCTACATCACCCACGTCGTTTCCGTAGCCGATATCCTGGCCGACCTGTGCATGGAGCCCGAGACCATCGCGGCTGCGTTGTTGCACGATGTCGTCGAGGACACCGATACGTCCTTCGAAGAGCTTGGCCAGCAGTTTGGCCAAGAAATCGCGTCATTGGTCGAGGGCGTCACCAAGCTGACCAAGATTACGCGCAAAGGGATCAAGGCCTCGCACGCTGAGAACATGCGTAAGCTGTTCCTGGCCATGGCCGAAAATATCCGTGTCGTCCTCATCAAGTTGGCGGATCGACTGCACAACATGCGGACCTTGTGGGCGTTGCCCCCCGAGAAGCAGCACCGCATTGCCACTGAAACACTGGAAATCTTTACCCCGCTGGCGAATCGCCTGGGTATTTGGCAGATCAAGTGGCAGCTCGAAGATCGGGCGCTGCGTGCCTTGGAGCCCGACATCTATGAAGAAATCAGCGATCAACTGACGCGCCGGCGCCGCGAGCGTGAGGCCTTCGTAACGAACGTCATCCAGACGCTGCGCAATCGCTTGGAAGACGAGGGCATCGAGGTCATTGATATCAAAGGGCGACCGAAGCACATCTATAGCATCTACAAGAAGATGCGGCGCAAGGGGGTGACCTTCGATGAGGTGTATGACGTCCATGCGATCCGCGTGCTGCTGAGAACTATGCGCGATTGCTACACTGCCCTCGGCATCGTCCACGATTTGTGGAATCCAATCCCCGGGGAGTTTGACGACTACGTTGCGACACCCAAGGAGAACTTGTATCAGTCGCTTCACACAGCGGTACGGCTACCGAAGGTAGGCAGCCCGCTGGAGGTGCAGATCAGAACTGAGGAAATGCACCAAGTCGCCGAGTACGGTATCGCCGCGCACTGGCGCTACAAGGAACGACGCTCGCGCGACGAGACACTGGAGAAGAAGATTGCCTGGCTCCGGCAGCAGTTGGAATCGCACCAGGAGGTGGATGACGCCGAGGAGTTCCTGGAGTCTGTCAAAGAGGATGTCCTGCCGGAGCAGGTCTACGTCTTCACACCGGAGAACGACGTGATTGAGCTGCCGGCGGGAGCGACGCCCGTTGACTTCGGGTATCGTATTCATACGGAGGTGGGGCACCGCTGTCGCGGGGCGAAGGTCAATGGTCGTATGGTGGCGCTCAACACGGAGTTGAACACTACCGACCGGGTCGAGATCGTTACAGCAAAAGAGGGCGGGCCCAGCCGCGATTGGCTGAATCCCGCCCTCGGTTATGTACGCACAAGTCGGGCGCGATCTAAGGTTCGTCAGTGGTTTCGCAGGCAGGAGCGTGCCGAGAACATCGCTCAGGGGCGGGAAGTTCTGGACAAAGAGTTGCGCAGGTTGGGCCTGAATAGAGAGAGCTACGATCGTGTGGCCGCGCTGTTCGGCCACGGTAAGGTCGAGGATCTGCTGATGGCGATTGGGTCCGGTGATATCAACGCCCAGCAGATCACCACGCGTATTCTCGAAGCTGAACAGGACGAAGAAGAGAAGATCGAGGTCCCCCAGGCGCCGCCGCTCACCGAGCCAGCCGGCGTCACCGTCATGGGCGTCGAAGATATTCTGACTAAGGTGGCCAAGTGTTGCAACCCACTGCCCGGGGATCAAGTCATCGGCTATATCACCCGCGGCCATGGTGTCACGTTGCACAAAGACAACTGCACCAATATCCGACACTTGGTGGCCGAAGACCCAGAGCGTATCATTGACGTCGACTGGCATGAGGATTCAGAGCGCGTCTACGCAGTGATGGTTCGTGTTTTGGCTTACGACCGCCCTGGCTTGGTGCGTGATGTATCGGATGTCGTGCTGCAGCAGAACGTCAACATGAGTGCGGCCAGCGCTGAGACTAGCAAGAAGAACAACGTCGCTGTGGTGACAGCGACGTTGGAAATAAACAGTGTCCGGCAATTGGCCAACATCCTCAATAAACTGAGCCAGCTCCCCAACGTCTTCGAAGTTCGCCGCGAAGTGGCATGATGGAGAGCGGCAAGTAGACTTTCCACAGATCGTGGATCGGAATCTCCACGCGGGACACGTTATCCGCTGCGTCGGTGTCGAGGCCATCGCCGGCAATCATTGTCCGGCCGCTCACCGATGTGAGGCTTTGCGCCTCAGCTAGCACCGTCGCTGTGACAACGAAGCCACTGCTATCGCCTGGCACCAAGTCGCCCAATTCCCACATGACTTGATTCCCGACATCGAACGCTCTGGCTGCGCCGCTACTATCAGACTGATAGACGAGGCCGTGCGAGAGGGTATCGGTCAGGACAACGTTGTCTGCCGGCGCCGTCCCGTTGTTGCCGTAAGCCAGCGTGAAGGTCACCGTCTGACCGCGGCGTACCATCGCCGGCCCCTGCTGAACCACGCGCAAGTCGGGCCCCGCTGGCTGTGCCAGACGTGTGACGGTCCCAATGGCGGCCCGCGCCATCTCTGAGAAGTACCCCCGATTGATCTTGTCCAGCGTGTCTTCGATTGTGTGATAGTAGGGGTTGAAGTCGTTTGTGGGACCTACTAAGTCTGTGTCCTCGATTACGAGGATGGCTGGAAAGCCCTGCTTCCAGAACGGTGAGTGATCGCTCAGATCAGTAGCCCTCTGGGTCACCACTTGCGGCGACAGATCGAGGTGATACGCTTGAACCGACTCGGTGAGGGTATGGGCGAGGGTGATGCTACGAGGATCGAGGCCGGCGTGAATTTCCAGGCGGGGTTCGCCGTCGCTCTCGTAGCCAATCATGTCCACGTTTACCACGGCGATGATATTCTCGCCCGTCGCCCGGGCTTGCTCGGCGTAGTGCCGGCTGCCGTGGAGCCCCTGTTCTTCGCCCGCGAAAGCGGCAAACCGAACCGTGTGCCGCAGGCAGCGCCCGCTGAGCAGCCGCGCAGCCTCTAGCACCGCCGCGACGCCGGTTGCGTTGTCGTCGGCGCCGGGGGCCGGCTCCGTCTCGGGCGTCCACCCTCGCGTGCGACTGGCTGTCGAGTCGTAGTGAGCGGAGACGATGACGACACCGCGGTCGATTGGCGGTGCGATACCTTCCAGCGTGCCAATGACGTTGGTGAGGACAGTGCCAACGTCCTGATCAGATGCGATGTGTGTTCGCGTGAATGTCTGCGTCGTGACAGTCACGCCGTGCTCTTGGAGTTGGTGGTCGATGTAGTTGGCCGCCTCTTGCAGGCCGGCTGCGTTCCAAGAAAAGCGAGTGCCCTGGGTGTTGCAGTATCCCAGGGCATCTTTGTCTTGCAAATGACAGACGTGCGCTTCCAGTTCGGCTGGTGATAGGCTCTCGATCACCTGTCCCACAATCGATGGGGGTAGCGAGGGTGCTGACGCTACCCGGTCCGCACCGAGCTGAAGCGCACCGATCCAGACTGTGAGCGCGATCAGGGCCAACAGCAGTGCCGGCAAAATTCGTCGGGGCCGCACACCCGTCTCCTCCCTGTGCGTCGACTCAAGCAAACGCGTTCGTAGTCAGGCACGGAGCGCAGTGGAGTGCCGTCGGAACGTGCGATATCGCACCAAACGCCGCTCCGCTAGCGCTGCGTGGCTTACTCCGAACCGTCAGTGGCACACACTACTCCGCCCTATGGAGCAGCTGTGTGCGTGGGCATTGGCACGGGTGGCTGCTGGGGCTGCTGTTGGCCTGATATCGCCCCGGGCAGCGTGGGTACGATGTCGGGTGTCCAGGAGCGTTCGATGTCGGCCGCAGCGCGCTGTTCTTGCAGCCACGTGTTGAAGCGATCCTGCCGTGCTTGCTCAAGCTGGCTCGGCGTCAACTGACGATTCTCGTCGCGCTCAATGACTTCGATGATGTGAAAGCCGAACTGGCTCTTGACCGGCTCGCTGGTCTCACCGGGCGGCAAACTGAAAGCGACTTCCTCGAACTCCGGGACCATATCACCCTTGCCAAACCAGCCGAGGTCGCCGCCCTCGGCTGCTGAGGCTGTGTCGGTGGAGGTTTCTTCGGCGACTGCTGCGAAGTCCTCGCCGTCGAGCAGGCGCTGGCGAACCTCTTGCGCCTCTTCTTCGGTCTCAACCAGGACGTGGCGTGCATGTGCTTGTGCGGCCGTGGAAGTTACGCCTTGGGCCGCTGCCTCGCGCACTTTGTCCCGCAGGAGTTCGTCGCGGAGGATTTGGCGGTACCCGGTTTCGGAGATATCGGCCTGGGTCTTCAATGTTTCCATGAAGTTGTTGAAGGCCGTGTTGAATTCCTCGCGCGTCACCGAGCCGGCCGATGTCGTGTCCGTCACAGTCTCGCCGGCCGATGTTTCCGGTTCCTGCGCCTCGCCCGTGAAGCCGAACTGGCGCTCGATCTCCGCCTGGACTTCCTCGTCAGTCACTGTGATATCCTCTTCAGCAGCTTTCTGCTCGATCAGCACTTGCTCAATCATGCCGTCAAGCGTCGTCTGAGGTAACTGGTTCTGGAGGAAGTTCAGCATAGTTTGCTGATCGATCTGGTTGCCAAGGCGCGTCACCAGGTTGAACCGCTGGTAACTGACGAGTTGTTGATAGTCCTGGGTCGTGATGGCCTGACCGTTCACAACGGCTACGGGTTCGCGCGGAGCAGCGAAGTTCTCCCTGTAGAGGCCGAACCCCAGAACCAAGATGATGACAGCGATGACGGCTCCGCCTGCAAAGAGAAGCTTGCGGTTCTCTTGCCGGCTCTTGCGGCGGCGTTGTATTTCCTTCGGTGTGGGTTGGTCTGCGCTGCGTTTCTTCCTGCGTCTTGCCATGGGTTTAGAGCCTGCCTTATCCGGTGAGCCGGATGTGCTCGTCCGTGTAAGGCAAGAGCGCTACTTGACGCGCCCGCTTGACGGCTTGCGCCACCCGCCGCTGGTGCCGGGCACACAGGTGACTCTTGCGACGGGGCGCAATCTTGCCCCGCGCGGTCACGAAGTCATTCAAGAGATCAAGGTTCTTGTAGTCAATCATATCGGCGTTGCCGGAACAGAATCGACAGCCCCGACGACGTCGTCGACGTCGAAAAGCCAAGGTGTCCTCCTATTGATTTATTGCTTGTGACTACTCAGGCACTTCGTGCCTACACAAGAAGGGACCGGAAAAATGGGGTCGGTGGGGGGCCAGCCGGCCCCCCACCGACCCCATTTTTCCGCATTTCTCAACTGCGAAGGCAGTAGTCTGAGTAGTTACTATTGGTTCTTCTTGTAATGATCAGCCGCAATCCGTTTCGTCTGAGTGCGCTTCCGTAGCCTCGTCGCCGCTCGGTCCGCGATCTAGCATGATCATCTCGCTAGCGACGACTTCCGTTCGGTAGTGTTTGTTGCCGTCTGGGCTTTCCCAACTGCGGGTCTGGAGCCGGCCCTCGATGTACACCTTGAACCCTTTGCCCAGGTGCTGGTGACAGATCTCGGCCAACTCTTGCCAGGCGACGACGTTAAACCACTCCGTTGCTTCCCGCCTCTCACCATCGGATGTTACCCAAGTGCGATTCGTGGCAATGCTGAAGGATGTCACAGGCTTTCCGCTGGGGGTGTAGCGCATTTCTGGATTGCGGCCCAGGCGGCCAATTAACATGACCTTGTTCAAACCTCGTGACATCAACTGCTCCTTGCCGCTCGGTACGGAGCGGCATCCATCGCGCTATTCGTCCCGGCGTACTAGCAGCTGGCGGATGACGGACTCGTTCAGGCGCAGGTTTCGCTCTATCGCGGGTAGCACATCGGGCGTCGTCTGGATTTCCAGAATGACATAGTACCCCTCGGTTTCTTTCTTGATGGGGTAGGCCAACTTGCTCTGTTGCCAGTCACCGTCAGGCCGTTCGACAATGTTGCCTTTCGCATTGGCTAGCTGGCCGGCGCGTTGAACGCCGCCGCCGGCCTCGGTGATGACTTCGGTGAGTGTTTCAGCGATCTCCCCCACCGTTTCGGGGAGTGCATCGGGGTGGACAATGAGGGCTAATTCGTACTTTCGCATGTAGGTCGTTGCCTCCTTCCTACGGGATTGTCCCGAATCGCGCCCGGAATGGTCGAGCGCTCTCGAAACAGAAAGGTTCATAGATATGGCCGGCACCGTCGGATGCCGGCCGAACGAAGTGAACTATAGCATACCCAACGCGTTTGTGCAAACGCTTCAGTGAACGTCATCAGACAATTTAAGATAAGCGTTATGTGCGGCGAAATCACGCCCTCGAACCCTTCGACAGGCCCTTCGACGAAGCTCAGGACGTCGCCTGGACGCTGCAACTTGTTGCAGGCAATAGGCCATCATGCAACAGAACGTCCGCCTACGCACCTTATGTCAAAGTGCCTGGTGAACGTCATCAGACATTGAACTTGATGTGGACGACGTCGCCGTCTTGGACGATGTAGTCCCGACCCTCGGTGCGAACGAGGCCCTGCTCTCGAGCTGCGGCGTACGAGCCGGCCCGGGCCAGTTCCGTGTGCGAAACGATATCGGCCCGGATGAAGCCGCGTTGCATATCGGTGTGGATCTTGCCAGCCGCCTCTACCACTGATGTTCCGCGCCCCACCGTCCAGGCTCGGACTTCGTGCCCGCCCGTTGTTGTGAAGAAGGTGATGAGGTCCAGCAGCCGGTAGCTGGCCTCAACAAGTCGGTATAGTCCGGGCTGCTTCAAGCCCAGAACTGCGCGATATTCGGATGCCTCGTCTTCGGGCCAGGTGAGGAGCTCCGCCTCGATCTCGGCCGACAACAGGACGCACGGGGCATCATCGCCGGCCGCGATGGCGCACACCTGCGCGGCCAGTTCTCCCCCCTCTGGCAGGTCGTCCTCGCCAACGTTTGCCACATACAGCACCAGTTTCGCCGTCAGGAGATTCAGGTCGCGGAGCATCGCCCGCTCGTCGGGCGTCAGTTTGAGTTTGCGCGCAGGCTGGCCGGCGCTCAGGCCGGCGTGCACGCGTTCGAGTAACATCGCCTCAGTGACGGTACCCTTCGGCTCCGCTTTGGTCTGTGAGGCCACTTTCTCTTGCCGGCGCTCTACCGCCGCGAGATCGGCCAACGTCAGCTCCAGGTCGAGGGTCTCGACGTCCGTGAGCGGATCGACGATGCCGGCGGGGTGTGCAACTTCCGGGTCTTCGAAACAGCGCACCACCATGGCGATGGCGTCCACGTTGCGGATGTGGCCCAGGAACTGGTTGCCCAAGCCCTCGCCCCGATGAGCGCCCTTCACCAGGCCGGCGATGTCGACAAACTCGATGGTGGTCGGGACGACGCGTTCCGGTTCGACGATGGCGGCGATATCTTCAACACGCGGGTCGGGTACCGTCACTACACCGACGTTGGGATCGATGGTGGTGAACGGATACGCCGCCGTGGGAACGCCGGCATCAGTCAGGGCGTTGAAGAGGGTCGATTTGCCGGCGTTGGGTAGTCCGATGATACCGATCTGAAGTGACATGACTTATACGGCGCTAACTCCGCTGGATCTAAACAGTCAGCGATGAAATTATACTTTCAAGCCGGCGCCGTGTCAATTACCCCCGACCTTCACCTTTTCATAGCGCGAAACCCACCATCCGAGAGTTAATGTGTAACCAACGTGGGCAACGATGAATGAAACTGGTTGAATGTACTCTGCCATCAACCGGTTTAGAATGGGCAGTGCCAGACGCAGAGCCACGAACCACATAATGGCGCCAATCACCACACTCCACACCAGCGGATGGCCGGGCAGCGTCGGGAGCAACAAAGCAAAGAGAAGGCCAAACAAAACCGACATGGCAATGTGAATCACCAAGCCAACGATGAAAGTATCCAGCATGAATTGATCAAGGCCACTTTTCTGCAAGGGCATCACTGCTGCAGCAACCAGATTCAACGGAAACCAGACTGAATGCTGAATAAGCGGTGCAGACAGGGCGCCAACGAGGGCCATCACCGCGCCCCCGATGAGGCCCCCGACGATCCCGCTGCGATAGGGGTAGACGTACTCAGGGATCGCTACTGCGTCATGTCGGCGTCCGGCCGGCGCCTGATCTTGCGTTTCATTTTCTGCCATCAATCAACCCTCCCGAGTCTCAAGTATGGTAACTACTCAGGCCACTGCCCGGCTACCGCAGTTGGAAAATTCGGAAAAGATGGGGGTGTGGGGGGACGGCCGTCCCCCCACACCCCCATCTTTTCCGGTCTACTTGTGTAGGCACGCAGTGCCAGATCGGA
>JAANWY010000179.1 GCA_018263655.1 Anaerolineales bacterium
TGGTACCGATTTGTCGAATCGACAACGTAGGTTTCACCGAGCAAAGCAAGACTAAGGCCGAGGCCCACACCGACGAACACCACGATCCAGCGCGCAGACAGCGGCTCGAACCTCGCGATCAGCAGCGCCCCCACGATCGCCACCATGCTGGGGAGAATCCAGGCCGCTGCGTCACCGCGGGTGGTCATTTCAGTGCCGGCGGAGTCAGGGTTGAGGAGTATGTCAGTGCCGGCAGACACCAGAAACGCAAGCAGGAGTGCAGTGAGCCAGGGAGCCGAGAGGCGCAGCGTCAGTGGAGAATCCAGGACAATCAAGGGAAGGGTCCATGCCGGTCGTTCAGCAATGGTAGCAAATACCAGGCCGGCCAGAACGAAAACGACGAGACGGCTGATGTGTCCAACAGTTCGCATCTTGATCCTCTGCATTCGTGCCGCCATTTTACGCCGGGCCGGCGCTGTTGTCAAGCCATCAAAGCAAGCGTTCAGCCACCCTTGCGAAGGTTAGGAGGAGCCTTGACAAGAGGCCAATTTTCGACCGGCGAGGGGCACCTCAACCCGAATGCGATTGGCAAACCTTCGCAAGGGTCACCTCCACCTGAACAGACTCTCATCAAACAACTGAGGGAGCGCCTCTACTCCCCGGCGATCGGCTGCGTCGCCAGGACTTGATCCATGTAGCGCTGCATGACTTGCTGATTCATCATACCGCGATGCATCGCCGTGATCTGACCGTCCCGCCCGATGAAGTAGCTGGTGGGGAATGCACGAATGCGGTAGATGTTGTCCGAGACATCGCCTTTGTAGTCGAGCAAGAGGGGAAATGTTAACCCCATGCTGTTGGCAAAGCTCCGCACAACCGTGATCGACTCTTCCACGTCCACTGCCAGAACCACGAACCCTTTGTCCTGATATTTCTGATACATCTCTTCAATAATGGGCATCTCGTAGCGGCAGGGACCGCACCAGGTCGCCCAGAAGTTGATGAGCACCGGCCGGCCTTTGAAATCGCTGAGACTGACCCTCTCACCTTCCACGTTCTTGAGTGTGAACGCCGGCGCTGCATTGCCTACGCTGGGTGTGCGCCCGATGGATGTGGTGACGCCGGCCGACGAACGCGGCGCTGCCGGCTGGGCCTGCACGCGGGGCTGCGGCTGAATCGGCGCAACCTGTTGCGGCTGTACCCGAAACGTCTGCTGGCGCGCCGTGGCCGCTTGGGGCCCTTGCACCCCAGCCACAGCCGGCGCCCGCGGCGAACCACTCACGGTGCGTCCGACCCACATGCCGGCTGCCAGCGCACCGCCGATACCCACGACGACCATCAAAAACACAGCAACGTGCACCCAACTGATCCGCACGACGATAGCTTCATCACCGGAAGTTTCATCTGTCCGTTCAAGTTGCTCGATGTCCGTATCCATTACCGAGACCCTCAATCTGATCGTCCAAACTAGAAGTCCTACAATCCGTAAGAGATTCACTGAGTGTTAACGCGACGGATGGCACAAAGTTACGGCCATCCGTGTCGCCGGCCGTCACACACGGGCCAGCCCACGTGAAACAACTTGATATCCAAGTTATGGGTAAACACCAGGGCAGTCGGCTTGACGCCATCACAGAACAGCGGTATGCTTTAAATGCTGAACCGAGGATAGAGGTGAACCGATTATGCTTGGGGGATTCCAGAATTTAAAACCTCCCAAAAACCTAAAGATTTCCAGGGGAAATAGGCCGTTTTTGGGAGGTTTATTTCCCTGGAATCCCCTTAATTATCGGTTAGCATCCTGAGTAGGTCGAAACGAAGTGGAGACCGTATCGAAGGGTGCGGGTTTGCCGCGAAGCGTTGCTTGAGCCGCACCCTTCGCTACAGCTTACTCAGGATGCTGGTCAACGAATTAAGCATAATCGGCAGGTGAAGATCCATGACCAAAATTAGACCTTCTCTCACACTAGAAGAAATCTTGGAGAAGCTCCAGGGGGATTTGCCGCGTCTGCGGAAAAGATATGGGGTGGAAAGCATCGCTGTCTATGGTTCCTTCGCCAAAGGAGAGCAGGATGAGGAGAGCGATGTCGATATTCTGGTTGAATTGGCGGAACCGTCAGCGCTGAAGTTCGTAAACCTAGCCTACCACTTAGAGAATCTGATCGGTCGAGACGTCGACCTAGCCACTTTTGATACATTCCGGGACAGACGTGACGATTTGCGCTATCAGCACATCGCTGCTGATATTGAGAGGGCATTAATCGATGTCGAGAAGGCGCGACCAAAACTTCCTGCTTGACATTATTGAAGCTATCAATCGTATCATATCCTATACCTCGGGTATGAGCTATGATGACTTTGGGGACGATCAGAAGACGCAAGATGCAGTTAGTGGAGAGTATCCGAATCAACCGAGCGTAGGCGTGGGCGTAGTGATTGTTGAAGACAACCGGGCGCTCGTCGTGCAGCGGGGCAAGGACCCCGGCGCCGGCACCTGGGCCTTCCCTGGCGGACGGCTCGAACTCGGCGAGACACTGGCCCAGGCGGCAATCCGTGAAGCACACGAGGAGACGGGACTGGCCGTCGCGCCGGGAGACGTGATCGCTGTCTTCGACCTCATCGACACCGATGAAGAGGGCGAGGTTCGCTTTCACTACGTCGTAATCGACCTGCTGGCACAGCGACTGAGCGGGACACTGCGCCCTGGCGATGACAGCGTCGACGTGCGTTGGGTTAGGCTCGAGGAAATTGGTGACTTACCCATGGCTCCACGGATGGGCGAGGTAATTCGGCAGGTCTTGGAGGATGATCAGGAACCCGACACTGGCTGACCGGCGGGAACCACTGAGACCAGAGACGGTCAACGTTGCGGCCCCCCGACCCAGAAGTACTCGTTCAGGATCTCTTCGTCGTATAGCTCCAGCATGGCTGAACGCCAACTCAGATGATGCCGCTTCTCGAAATGCCAGAAATCACTGGCGATCCAGTCGTCTTTCCACGAGAACCCGGGCTGATCGTTGGCTCCGATGCGTTCCCAGCCGTACTCCGCCGCGAGGGCGGTGAAATCCACGTAGTAGCCGGCGGGCACTAGCAACGGTTTTCCACCTTCCTCAGCAGCTTCCTCGCTCAGAAAACGAGCGAAAAAGTCCCAGGGCGCCTGTTTCAGTGGCTCCCCCATGCTGCCGTCCTGGCGTGCCGTTCGCAGATAGAGTCGCCAGTACGTCCTCCCCCAGGGCCCTCCCTTGTCTTCCCGCACAACGACCAGCACGCTGCGACCGGACGCCGTCCGTAGCTCTGTGCGCGTGTCGATGGCGCGGCCGGCTTTGTGCCAACTGTGATAAGAAGACCCTTCATCCTTAGCATCGAGCGGACGCCAGGCATCACTGAGCACGCCCAAGAAGTCGTAGCCCGTCTTATCTCGCACACGCTCGCGCAGAGCGTTGAAGGCATCATCAACACGGTCACTCAGCCGTGCATTGGGTGCATCGACGCCCGGTAGATATTCCAAGTCATACAGTGGTGCGCGCGGCTCCACGACTTCGGTGTAGAGCGGAGGCGCCGGCACAGGGTCCGGCCTGGCAACAAGCGCTGCTTCGCCCGCGAACCAGTCCGGATCGCCGATGGCACCGTCGGCGTACAGGAGAGGGGTGCGCTGTCGGTTCGAGGTGACACTGGAGACGACGAGGCTCGAAGTGCGCCGGCCGCTCTGAACAGAGGCAACGCTCTCTCCGTCCGGCGACCAGCTATGGTCCGTCACACCCAAGTAGCGGGTGCCGGCCAGCGTGTGGACGATGCTCGGTATGCCGATCGTGCCCGGCTGTTCGGTTGTCTGTACATAGAGCGCCGACCGACCATCGCGGTCAGAAACGAACGACAGGCCGCCAGACTCCAGCCAAGTCGGATGATGATCGTCGGCAGGATTGGTAGTGAAGTTGTAGAGTGCGTGCACACCGGTTGGTGACGCCAGGTAGATCTCTCGATTGCCATCGCGCCAGGCGACGAAGGCGATGTGTTGGCCGTCGGGGGACCAGGCCGGCCCGTAGTCCGGTGTAGCGTCAGTCGTCACCGGCGCAATGGTGCCATCAGACAGTCGAAGCGTGAAGACATCGAGGTCGCCTTCGCGCATGGATTCGAAGGCGATGTATTCACCGTCGGGCGACCAGGTGGGGGCTCCGTCGTAGTGGGGGTCGTCTGTGAGCCGGCTAACCGCGCCCGTCGCTACATCCAGCAGGTACAGATCCCAGTTGCGTTCGCGGCGCGAGGCAAAAGCGATGCGCGCGCCATCCGGCGACCACGCTGGTGACCGATCCGGACCCGGATGGTCCGTCAGTCGAATCGGGGCATTCTCCTGCGATAGCGGCCCTCGCGAGCTTGCCGCAAGATCAATGGCATACAGGTCTTGATTGCGCTCGCGCACCCAGTTGAAG
This sequence comes from Anaerolineales bacterium, assembly GCA_018263655.1. Classification (GTDB taxonomy): domain Bacteria; phylum Chloroflexota; class Anaerolineae; order Epilineales; family JAANWY01; genus JAANWY01. The sequence continues at coordinate 4,407 of JAANWY010000179.1, forward strand.
ATCAGGATACCCTCGCGACCGGTGGGTGTTGCTGTTGGGCTGGGCGAGGGAATCGCGAGGGGCGTTATCCTGACTGGCGGCGAGGCTGTGGTGGGCGCCGGCGTCTTCTTCAAGGGTGCGGCCTTGGACAGTAAAGGCGTGGAGGAAGCTTCTCGCTCCACGATGGGCTCTCGAGTCGCTCCAGGCGACGAAAGAATCGGTCGCACCAGCAATGCGAAGACGACGACAGCGAGGACGCCCACTAACCCTAGAAGTGCTGTTCGGGAACGCACGAAAAAACCTCTACGTGGAAATACCCGAAAAACGGAACTCTGACGCATCTCTGACGCAAGTTTCACTCATCAATGACGCTTGATGAGTATAATATAACTGTGAGTTTCTGGGACTTCGATGCATCGTGTTAGTGAGGAGCTAGTCATCCATGCCAACGCCGCTGAACGGCTGGTCACGTAACGCAACAAATCCTGCAGAGTCTCCGTCTGTGATAGACAGAGAGGTCAAATGGTCTGGCGGAAAGGAATTTCGTGTCATGCGTGCCACCCGGATCGTATTCGCTACCTTCGTTGCCCTGATGGGGTTGATGTTACTACTTCAACAGCAGGCGGCCGCTGACTCTGGGCTCGCCGCTCAGCCCGCGGGGGGCGCGCATCGCGTATATCTCGGTATGATTGCCGTAGATGCCGGCCTCACCAACCGGGCCAGCACGAGTGCGCCACAATCTGCAATCAGCGTTGCAGCCCGCGCTGTCCTCTCCTGCGATAATGACGGTGATACGACGATACCGGTCGGTGGCGCACGCATCATGGTCATCACCGATCACTCGTCTCGCACTGCATTCACAGATGCAAGTGGCGAGGCGCTCTTTTCGGCAGCGCCCGAGCCGGCCGTGATTCAGATTGAGTGGCCGGTGGGTCTCCTGCCGTGTCCCAACAGCCGGCCCTCCACGGAGCTGCCGAACGGCGCAGGCGAGGTCGAGTTCATGGCCTTAGCCCAGAACTAACCCCAAACTTCGCTGATGAGAATGTACAAGGATGGGGGCGGCCGCCCCTACTTCTGCTCTCTTATGATGAACTTGGCCCTGTCGATACCTGACGGGGCCAATTCTAGTGCACTTTCCTAACTTCGCCAAACGTTCTGTTGATTTTTATGTGACCACTCAGGCACTGCGTGCCTACACAAGAAGAGGCCGGAAAAGATGGGGGTGTGGGGGGCGGCCGCCCCCCACACCCCCATCTTTTCCGCATTTCTCAACTGCGAGGGTGGTAGCCGGGCAATAGCCCGGGTAGTTGCGTTTTTATGAGTTTGGTCAGGCGCCTAGGGGCAAGGCTCCCAATCGCTGCCTAATACAACCTGGAGGTCGATGTTCGGATCAGGCTCCGGGGATTCAATGACAGCGTCAGGATCGAGGCGCAGCGCATTCTGCAGCACTTCCAGCGTGCGGGGCATGGTGCGGTTGACGATGACGACGGATCGTCGAAAGCGGCTGATCGGGCCTGTATCGACGACCTCGAGCCCCCGTCGTTCCAGTCGCTTGGCCGCGATCTCGGCCAGGTCTTCGGTGGTTGTTCCGTTGAAGATCTCGATCTGCGCGTGCTCCAATTCTAACCGTTTATCCTCTTTCGGCGGATTGAGGAATTCCTCCACGGCCTGGGGCAGCGTTTCGTCGTTAGGCAGCAGCACCATGGCGCCGCCGGCCGTGACAAAATTCTCCGTGGTGTCCCAGTCGATGAAGCGGCTCTTGATCCGGTCCTGCTGGATCTCCATGCCGACGGAGGCCAAATAGATCATCTCGGCCAGTGTCAGGTCAGTTTCGACTGCGGCAGAAAGCGTCTCCCACAATCGGGGTGCCTTCGGGATGAGCTGCCAGTTGAGATTCTGCTCCGCCAGACTCCGCAGCAACTCTTGTTGCCGCTGATGGCGATCGAAATCCGCGCCGGCCCGGCGCGACCGAGCATAGCGAAGCGCTGTCAAGCCGTCCAGGTGATGGACTCCTACATCGAGCTCAAGTTTTGTGAACCCCTCCTCGCCCGTCAGCGACTCGTCCAGGAAAGCATCATGAACCGGACACTCGACATCCATGGTCACGCCCCCGAGGGCATCAACAGTTTGGACGAAGCCTTCCAGGTCGATGCGAGCATAGCGGTGAACGGGCAATCCAAGGTTGGCCTCAATAGTCCGTTTGAGGAGCGCCGGGCCTCCTCCTTCAACATCCTGATACTCGCCGATGAAGTCCACTGTGTTGATGCGACCGACGCCCACGTCAGGGATTTGAATCCACAGGTCGCGGGGAATAGAGAGCATGCCGACCGACTCTGCCTCGCGGTTGATGGATACGACAATGATCGTATCCGTTCGCCAGGCACCCCATTCTGGGCGCTTATCAGCGCCGAGCAGCACGATGTTGATTATATCGCTGGATAGTTCAGACAAGGATGGGAGAGTCGACTCGTCGTCTGATGTCTGGGGTTTTTCGCGAGCAGGCCGAGAAACACCCGTCTCGTTGACGTTTGATCGTGCGAGAGCTTCTCGCAGAGCCTTGACATCAGGGGCGGCTGGCGGAAAGGGAATCGAACCCAGTGGCTGAAATGGGTGGTTGGCCGTCGGGGTCGGTTGGGGTGTGGGGGATGTGAAAACACCCCCCGCAGCCGGCACATCGATGGGCTGCTCGGCGAGCGCGGCCGGCGTTCCAATGACGGACGTCTGCCATCCGACGACGGCGAGTATGAGGATAAGCATGGGCAGGACCGGTATTGAGTTTCTGGATCGGTGCATAGATGATTACTTTCCGACGCAGAATTGGCTAAATATCGTGTTGAGCAAATCCTCGCTGGCCGTTTCACCAGTGATCGCCCCCAGCGCCGTCACCGCCGACATCACATCGATCGAGACGAAATCGGCCGGCAACCCTCGCTCGTGAGCTTCTAGAGCAGCCTGGACGTGCTCGGCGGCTTGTTCCAACAATGCCTTGTGGCGTGGGTTGCTAACCAGCAGGCAATCGCTGGGCATCACCCGCCCGGAAAGAACCGCGTTAGCCAGAGCTTCCTCCAACTCGGGGAGGCCAGCACCCGTTACCGCCGAGACAACAACGTGCGGGGCATCCGGCAGCATCGCGCCGACGTCGACCACCGGGGAGCCTAGATCACTCTTGTTGACGACGAGCACCGCCGGCCGGTTCCCTACGAGGTCAGCGATTTCGCCGTCGGCAGTTCGGAGTGGCTGGCTCCCATCCACAACCAGTAAGGCCAAATCGGCCTGCCGCAGTGCTTCGCGGCTGCGTGCGACCCCGAGTTGCTCGATGCGATCTTCGGATTCCGCAATGCCGGCGGTATCGATCAACACGAGTGGCACTCCGCGCAGGTTGATGGTCTCCTCCAGTGTGTCGCGCGTGGTGCCTGGAATCTCGGTCACGATGGCTCGCTCCACTCGAAGCAGCGCGTTGAGCAAGCTGGACTTCCCCACATTGGGCCGGCCAACGATCGCGACTCGTGCACCTTGGCGGTAGACGATACCCTGATCGGCGTCTTGCAACAGGCGACCAATCCCCTTCGCCGCGCTGCCGAGCGGAGTGACGATGTCTTGCGGCGGCACCTCCTCGGCCGTGAAATCGATGCTCGCTTCCAGGTAGGCCAGCACGTCGAGGAGTTGCCGGCGCACACGCCGTACCGCGCCCGAAAGCCGTCCCCCGAGTTGGTCCACTGCGATTCGGTGGCTTGCCTCGGTCTGCGCCTCAATCAGGTCCCGTACGGCCTCGGCCTGGGCCAGATCGAGCCGGCCATTGACAAACGCCCGCAGGGTGAACTCACCTGGTTCGGCCAACCGAGCACCGAAGCGCAGCACAACATTCAGGATGCGCTGGAGTGGCACCGGGCCACCGTGACCCTGAATCTCGGCTGTGTTTTGCCGGGTGTAGGTGCGTGGTGCCGGCATGTAGAAAGCGAGTACTTCATCGAGCACTTCACCCGTGTCTGGATCGATGACCTGACCGAACGTGATTCGGCGCGCTGTCAGGTCGGCGCCGTGGGCCGGCTGGAACACTCGCTGCAAGATAGAGACGGCATCAGGGCCGCTTAGGCGCACGATGCCAATCCCTCCGTGACCTGGTGGGGTCCCGACGGCGGCAACGGTGTCATCGAGCGCGTACATTGACAATTCTACATGTATTGTGTGTGTCAAAGCAAGCTACTATCACTGGAGTTTCCCTATAACTTAGGGCTCTTTGGGATTTCGCGTGACGCTCGCCGTGGACGACGCCCGTCGGTACGACGGACATCCACGGCCCACACACGGGGACTATCGTCCCCTTTGAGCGAAAAACCACGCGAAATCCCAAAGAGTCTAACTTAGATGTCAAGGTGTGTCACTTGTGAAACGCACATGCCTGTGCGCCTGCCTGTGCGGGGCACCTGTCTGCGTCTGCCTGCGCGCTGCCTGCCTGTGCGTGGGCATACAGGTCTTGGGTGTTCGGCCTTGCATTTAGACACCACAACCGCTTTGAGGCGCCACAGCCGCTGGGGACTTATGACACCAGACTATCACCCAGTGCTTCCCCATCGGATACTTTTTGAGAAACCTGCTTTCTGAGCCTCCTCATGAAACTTACTATTACCCACATCTTGGTGAGGGTAAGCGAGACACGGCCCTCACCCCCCTAACCCCAATACCCGTGAATGAACGGTAGAGCCGCTCACCCTCCCGCAGGTTTGAACGGTTTTTGGCCTGCCAATGCTACTTCTCGAAGCAGTTTGACATTCCAACACAGGCTATGCCGTAACCTGCGGGAGGGGAACCGGGATTCGTTCACGGGTATTGCCCCTCCCCCCCTCCCAGGGTTGGGAGGGGGAGACTGGCCCATACGCATCAAGCTAACGCCAAAGTTGGGCCGAAGCGCCGGCCGCCCATAGGGCCTGAAACACGGTGGAAGGCCCGTACCGAAGCCAAGCGGCTTTGCGAAACCCGCCCCCTTGGTGTTGGGTGGGCTACCAGCACGCTCTCCGCTGCGCTACGAGCTACTCAACCGGCGGTCGCTGGTCTTAGCTTGATGCGCATGGGGAAACTGCCCCCTCCCCTAGGATCAGAGAGGGGTGTCTGCTACGCAGACCTTGGGGGTGGGGGCCTGTACCGACGGCACTTTGGTACGTCTCTCACCCACTAAAACACTTGTGGGTAATAGTAAGCTCATGAAAGCGGGTATTGGCGCTAACAAGAAGCGACGATGGGCGAGGCCTGCCCTGCCCCGCCCATCGCCGTCGGAGGTGCGCGCTGCGATCGAGTGATCACAAACGCTGGGGGGGGGAATACCGTCTTAGTCTCAGTACATCGCAAAGCCCGTTCGTAGTGAGCGCGGATGCGCACATCCGTCCGGAACGTAGTGGAGTGCCGTCGTGGTACCGCAGGACGCCGGGACGCCACTCCGGCTTCGCCTCCGTGGCTGACTACAAACCCAGATTGCGATTTACCGAGTCTAGCACTCGCTGAACCCGCAAGTGTAGCACTTACGGCAGCCCTCTTCACGCACCAACGTTGCCTGCCCGCAATCAGGGCAATAGTCGTCGGTGAAGCCGGCCCCGCCATTATTGGTTGGTTCTGAGGCCAGCGGCGGCACGGATATTGGTCTGTGTCCCAAGTGCTCGGCAAGGGCTTGAGCCACACCATCAGGCAGCGAAGAGACGCGGTCGGCGCCGAAGCCCACCGTGCGTCCACCGCCGATGTCCGAGAGCTCCGCAATGACCTCGCGCAGGCGCTCTTCTTGCGACCGTGGCGACGGCAAACGCAGCACCAGCGAGATGAGCCGGCCGACGGCTTCGGCAGCGGCGGCTGTATCGCTGCCCCCCTTGCCCACGTTGAGAAAGACCTCGAACGGCTGTCCAGCCTTGTCCTCAGTGACGTTCACGTAGGCCATACCGAGGGGGGTGGGCTGCTTGTAGGTGTAGCCGCGCAGCTTGTGCGGTCGTGGTTTCTTGATGCCGCGACCATACACGTCATCTGCTTGCTGAGCGCCGGCCTCCTGCTGTTGCCGTTTGGCTTCCCGGGTTTCCTTCGTCTCCAGGACGACCTGCTCGCGGCTACCCGTAACGTAGGCCGTCAACCCTTTGCAGCCCAGCTCCCAGGCCGACACGTAGGCCTTTGCGACATCTTCGGGCATGGCGTGGGCCGGGAAATTGATCGTCTTCGAAATACTGTTATCTACGAAGCGTTGAATCGCCGCCTGCATCTGTACGTGCTCCTCGGATCCGATGTCGCTGGCAACGACGAAAGTGTGCCGAATGTGTTCGGGCAAGGCATCGATGCGCTGACAAGTGCCCTTTCGCATAACCTCGTCGTAGATGGCCTGCCGGCTCTCCTCATCGATGCCGGCCTCGATGAGGGCGTGTTCGAACAGTGGGCTGGTGTACTGCAGATCCAACTCTTCTTCACCGTCCTGGACGTGACGCGTGTAGGCCAAGGCGAACACCGGCTCGCATCCGTAGCCCTCACAGCCGGCGACGGTCGCAATCGTGCCGGTAGGCGCTACTGTCGTCTGGGCGGCGTTGCGCATGCCGTAGCGCTTGATACCTTCAACAACTTCATCCCAGTCGAGGTCAGGCCGGCCGAAGTCTCGCTCATACGGTCTGAGTGGCGTAGGAGGCTCCCACTTGAGATCGCCCGGGTCGTAGATGCTGCCTTCGATGACCGGGAAGGGGCCGCGCCGGCGCGCCATCTCTATCGAGGCCTTCATGGCGTGAAACCGAATGAACTCCATGATTTGGGCGGCCAGCTCTTGACCATCAGAGCCGCCGTAGCGAACGCCCTGATGGTACATCATGTCAGCGAGGCCCATGATGCCCAAGCCGATGCGTCGTGCTGTGTGGGCTGCCTTTTCGAGCTCGGGGATAGCCGGCACATACCTATTGGCGCTTACGACATTGTCCAGGAAATGGGTGGCGCGCTCGATGCTGTCGCGCAGCTTCTCCCAATCAATGTCTCCCTGCTCAGTAACGTGTCGTGCCAGATTGATCGATCCGAGGCAGCAATTGTCGTTTGCTCCCAGATCTGTTCACCGCACGGGTTTGTTGCTTCCAACTCGTAGAGATGCGGTACGGGATTTTCGCGGTTCGCTGTGTCTAGGAAGAGAACGCCAGGTTCACCGTTGTGATGTGTGTGCTTTACGATCTCGTCGAAGAGATCGCGCGCCCGGACCGTCTCCCACACCGAGCCGTCGCGCGGATTAAGGAGATCAAAGGTCTCGTCGTTCTCGACAGCGTGCATGAAGTCATCGGTGATGCCGACCGAGATGTTGAAATTTGTGACATCGCCCTCGCGTACCTTGCAGCGAATGAAGTCCCAAATGTCCGGGTGGTCGACGCGGAGGACAGCCATGTTGGCTCCCCTTCGGGATCCGCCTTGCGCCACCTCACCGAAAGCCTTGTCGTACACGTGGAGGAAGCCAACGGGGCCGGTGGCGATGCCGGCGCTCTTGCTGACGATGTCGCCGCACGGGCGCAGCCGGCTGAAAGCGAACCCGTTGCCGCCGCCGGTTTGCTGAATGAGGGCCGCGGCGCGAAGCGTGGAGAAGATGCCGGCTGGATCGCGCCCCATGTCGTCTTCGATGGGCAGTACGAAGCAAGCGGCGAGTTGACCGAGGGGGGTGCCGGCGCCGGTGAAAGTTGGCGAGTTTGGAAAGAACCGCAGGGTGGTGAGCAGATCATAGAAGTCGTGTGTCGTACGTTCCACATCCTGGCCGTAGTCGGCGTCTACGGTAGCCACGGTGCTCGCCACGCGATGGAACATCTCCTCAGCCGTCTCAACCGGCTGGCCATCCTCACCCTTGCGCAGGTAGCGCTTCTCTAAAACAACTCGCGCATTATGGGTCAGGGGAAGGTCCTGTGTTTGACGCGGGGAATCCTGTTTCAATGCTGTCCGTTCAACCATTCTCAATGCTGTCCGTTCAACCATTCTTAATGCTGTCCGTTCAACCATTCTTAGGAATATCTCCCAATCGTAACTGACACAACTGACACTACCTTGACAATGTTACCGGTTATGCTTAATTGGCGGGTAGCATCCTGAGTAGGTCGAAACGAAGTAGAGACCGTATCGAAGGGTGCGGCTCAAGCAACGCTTCGAGGTAAACCCGCACCCTTCGATACAGCTTTCGCTTTGCTACAGCTTACTCAGGATGCTGGTCAACGAATTAAGCATAATCGGCAATGTTAAACTCGGTTCAGAAACAGTCTTTTGATCGCCGAAGAGCCTGTGCTGAGCGTGGCCGAAGTATCTCCTGACCGAGCGTCGTCCTGAGCTCTGTCGAAGGGGTGAATCGGGCTCGGTCAGGAGACCTTCGCCCAGCGTGGGGGTCAGGAGTCCTTCGCCCAACGTGGGGGTCAGGAGTCCTTCGCCCAACACGCCAGGCAATTTAACAGTAACCGTTCAAGAGGTATCAGGACTAGCATCCTGAGTAGGTCGAAACGAAGTGGAGACCGTATCGAAGGGTGCGGGTTTGCGACGGTTCTTCGA
>JAANWY010000018.1 GCA_018263655.1 Anaerolineales bacterium
TGTGCATGAGGGTCTTGGGGGTCAGGCTGCGGTTATAGTGCGCGAAGAACCCGCCAAGCAAGCCGGCGAAGAGACAAGAGAGAGTGAAGTTGAGCACCCGGTACCGTGTCGGGTCGATGCCCGAGGCTCGCGCCGCATCCATATTCTGACCAATGGCCCTGAAGGCCAGCCCAACGTGAGACCGCGTCACCATCCTCAGCACGACGTAGACGACGACCATCATGACCAAAATGATGTAGAAATAAGGACGGTTTGAGGCCGTATCCAAGAGAGCCGGCGGGTGCAAGCCAAGCGGGCCTCTGGTCAGGTCCGTCAGGTTTCGCACCAGGCCCAACAGAGCCAGCCCCACGAACCAGGCCATGACGGCCGCGAAGATCCCGCGCAGCCGGAGGGTCAACATCCCAACTAGCAAGCCGAACACTCCCGACGCCAGAGCTCCCAGAAGGATCGTGATCCACGGTGACAAGCCAGGCGCAAACATGAGCCGGCCTGAAGAGTCAGCGAGGATAGCCGAAGTGTAAGCGCCGAGGCCCAAGATGGCGGCGAAGCCGAAGTTGACAATGTTGATGTAGCCGGCTGTGAAATCAAAGGCAGCCGCCTGGGCGCCGAGGTAGGCGGCGGCTATCAACCAACGGAGGATGTGTTCCTGATCGAACGGCGGGACGAAGGGCAAGATAGCCAAGACCACCAGCAGGACAAGCCCGAGCGGCGAGAAGCCAACGCGGTTCAGTCTGGCCGCCATGCCATTCCATGCACCGGTGATGCCTTTGGGCTCAGTCTCTGCTGCTACAGTGTTTTCCATATTCGCTGATCCTCTCAACAGTCGTTGTCCTGAAGTCCTTCCCGAGCTCGTCGAAGGGCCCGCGACACGCGACATCGCGACACCGCGACACTCTCCTACTGTTCCAGGACACCTTTGATTTCTGTGCCGAAAATCCCCGATGGTGCGAGGAGCAAGATCACAACGAGGATAATCACCGGCACGACATCGCCCCACGAGATGCCAAAGAATTGCTGGGTCATGGTTTGTACCAACGCTACGATGAACCCGCCCACAACTGCGCCGGCCACATTGCCCAGTCCCACCAGGATCACAACGAACCAGGAGAAGTACAGGGGGACGAGTCCGACAGTCGGGTAAGCCTGGAAGAGAAAGAGCAAGCTCCCGCCCGCCAACGCTGCCATCGCTGTCGCCAGCGCGAAGGTCAGGGTGTGAATGAAGTCGAGATCGATACCCACCAACAATGCCCCTGTCTCATCCTGAGAAACCGCGCGGATTGCTCGACCGGTTCGGGTTCGGCGCAGGAAGAACCAGAAAGCAGCGATGGTGATCAGCGCTATCGCGAGCGCGACAAGTCGATCAACCGAGATGCGCACTCCCAGAAACTGCGCCGGCTCAACGTCCCAGTAGCGCGGAATGCCCCGGAAGTTCGGCCCCAACACCAGGTTCGTACCATTGATCAGGATGAAGCCGAGCCCGACCGTCAGCAAAAAGGTGTTCATCACCCACTGCTCTCGGGTCCGTTTCCGCAGGGGATGGAAAATGAGCCTTTCCATCATCGCACCCAGCACAAAGCCGACCAGCGGTGCAGCGAAAATGGCAGCAAAGGGCGCAACAGCTTCCAGGAAACCATTCGGGTGATCCTGCAAATACGAGTGCAGTGGATTGAACACGAAGTAGGCGACGTAAGCCCCGATCATGAAGGACTCACCATGAGCGAAGTGTGGGATGTTCATGACCCCGAATACGATGGCCAGCCCGACCGCCAGGAGCGCCCACATGCCACCGGTGACGATGCTGTTGACGAGTTGTGACGGGCTGCCCCCTACCGTGACCACTACCGCACCTACCAGCGAGAGCCCAATCACCAACGAGGCGATCAAGTTCTCTCTGATGTTCGTGCCCCACGATTGCCAGAAGGACGATCCATTCATGGATTCTTCCACAAGCTCTTCTCCTTACCGATTACCGAGTATCAAGCAACACCCAGATAGGCCTGTCTCACGTGCTCGTTTTGCAAGAGGTCTGCACTCTTCCCTTGCAGCGCAATCTCGCCATTCTCCAAGATGTAGGCCCGATCGGTTATCTTCAGGGTGGTATTCACGTTTTGCTCCACCAGCAGAATGGTCACACCCTGCTGCCGCAGCTCCTCTAACGCTTTGAAGACAGTCAACACGAGCTGCGGAGCCAGTCCCAGAGAGGGTTCGTCAACCAGTAGGAGCTGCGGGTTGGACATCATGCCGCGAGCGACGGCCAGCATTTTGCGCTCCCCACCGCTCAGCGTGCCGGCCAATTGATCTTCCCTCTCTCGGAGGCGGGGGAAGAGACCGAGAACGAACTCCAGCGCCGCCTGCTCTTGCTGTGGGTCGCGGACGGTGTAAGCACCGAGCAAGAGATTTTCCCGGACGGACATATCGGGAAACAGGTTCAGGGCCTCTGAGATGAAGCTGATTCCCATGCGGTTGATCTCGTGAGCCGGCGTTCCACCGATTGAACGTTCCTCGAACAGAATCTCGCCGCTTGCCGGCTCGAGCAGTCCGGCGATCGTTTTCAGTGTGGTCGACTTGCCGGCTCCATTTGGCCCGATCAGCGCGACGAACTCTCCCTCACCAACGTCAAGAGAGATATCCCGCAGCACCTGTAGGAAACCGTAACCTGCATTCAAGTCCTTTACTTCAAGCAATTCACCCTCCTCCGGAGACCGTGAAACGTGATGCGTGAAACATAATGCATTATGATCGCATCATCCTCACCTTATTATGATGGGCGAAGGTCTCCTGGCCGAGCGGCGTCCTGAGCCCCGTCGAAGGGCCCGATTCGCCTCGGTCAGGAGACCTTCGGCGATCAGAGATTCCTACGTTTCACGTTTTACGCTTCACGTCTAGAAATCGTGCTACTCGCCCAGGTACGCTTCCAGAACCTTCGGGTCGTTGGCCACCTCACCCGTCGTACCTTGCGCGATCTTCTGGCCGTAGTGGATTACGGCCACCCTGTCGCACAATCCCATGATGACCTTCATGATGTGCTCGACGATGATGATCGTGATACCACGATCCCGGATTCTGTTGATGATCTCCATAATGGCGCCCAGCTCGCCAGTCGTCAGGCCGGCGGCTACCTCATCCAACAGAAGTAGCGTCGGATCGCAGGCCAGGGCGCGCGCCAGATCGAGCCGTTTCAGTTGCACCGTGTTCAGGTGCTGAGCCAGCGTGTCTTCGGGCATGGGGAACTCAACGAACCCCAATGCCCGGCGCGCCCGTTCTTCTCGACGCCCACCCCCGCCGTTCGGAGACCCGAACGTCGCCCCCACCAGAACATTCTCCAGCGCGGTCAGCTTTGGGAAAGGCTGCGATATCTGGAAAGTCCGCGACATTCCCCTCCGGCACATGATATTGGACTGCAGGCCGGTGGTCTCTTCGCCCAGGAATCTCACCTGACCGCCATCCGGGGAATATGTGCCGGCAATGCTGTTCAGGAATGTCGTCTTGCCGGCGCCGTTGGGGCCGATGATCCCGAAGATTTCGCCTTCTTCCACGGCCAGCGAGACGTGATCTACTGCAACCAGACCGCCGAATCTTTTCACCAGATTATGTGCTTCAAGTATCATTTGCTCTCACCTGCTCTTGAGTCTCCCGCTTTGCCAAGACCGGCAAGACTAAGCCGGCGTAGGGCATGATGGCTATCGAAGCATTCGGTCCATGCCGGCTCAGCGCCTCGTCGACGGCGTTTTGCACTGTGCAAGCGTGTCCAAGATGAACCTCTTCCAACTCTTCTGCGGTCATATTCTCAGTCACGATCACAATGCGGCATCCTCTTTCGTGAATGAGCCAGGAGAAAGTGTAGAGCACGCAGCTCTTTTCCCCGCCGATCTCCATCTGCTCTGTGAGTTCCGCCAGTCGGGCCGGTGTCGGCATTTGGCGCATCCATTCCCGAAACTCTCGGTGCTCGAATCCCTCGTAGATGCCTTCCCGACACTCGTTGACCATGACCAGGGTCCCGCCGTCCTTGAGGTAGCGGTCCACTCCACCGCAAACTCGGGACCCGCCCTGGAACAGACTCACCTCGAAGCCCACCTCGCCTACGCCCGCTACCATGATGTCGACCGTTTCGGATGGCCTGACTTCCACGTAGGGGCGCATTCTCTCCACGGCGGCACGGTGTGCGGCTACGTGCGCGCCGCTGTAGACGTCCACGATCTTGCGCTCGGCGTTTAGGGCGGTATTCACTAACATATCCAATCCACTGATCGTGGCGGCCTCCTCCAGGTCTGCACGAATGATGTTCTGTGGGGGCATGACGCCCATCAGTGAGCCGCACCGAAGCTCGGCCAGCGTGCGGGTAAAACGTTTGTGGTTCTCGTAGATGCTTCGCCGGCTTGCGACGCCAGGGAGCACGATCTTCCCACCACCTGACCAGCCGGCCAACATGCAAGGATTGACGTTGCCTGTCCCCAACCTGACGTCCGCTTCGGCGTACCGCTCGTGAACTTCGACCGGCGTTCCAAACGAGGTTTCCCCCAGGCGAATCATGGCCTCTGCATTGTCTGGCTCGTGGTTCAAGACTTCCACCCGCTCCGCGACCGCCTGGCCCACGTTGTCTGCAATCGCCCGCGGGTTGTCCCTGGCGTGCATGCCGAGGCCAATCAAGATCGTGATGTCTTCGTCGGCAATACCGCGTGCGTTTAGCTCTTCCAGAAGGACCGGAACGATAAAGCGATTGGGCGTGGTGCGGGTACGGTCGGTTACCACGATGCAGGCTTTGGCGCCTGGCTTGGCCTTGTCGTCTATACCGCAACGCTGTATCCCCAGCTCGATGGATTGCCGCAGCCGAGCTTCAGGGTTTGGCGCCGCCGGCAGTTTCTCGGGGAGGTACGTACCGACGACCTGCCCGGCAGGGACGATCAGCGGCTGTGCCTGCGAGCCATACGGGATCGTCACTTCCATGCCTTTTGAACTCCTTGTCATCGGCGTCGTGGCCACGGTAGCCAGTAGAGTCTGGCCAAAATGCGTTGGAAGGTTCGTAGTCAGGCACGTAGCCCACAGGGCGGAGTGCCGTAAGACGCTACTCCGCTGGCGCTACGTGCCTGACTGCACTGAGCAGGCAAGCGCTTACTACGAACGGGCTCCAACAGTTTTTGGCCACACTCTAGTCAGTAGTCAGCGGGCCTCGCCGCTGACTACTGACTTACTGACATTCAACTTACTGCTCGGCCTACTGAGGCGCTTCTAGCGACTGAACAGCCCACTCGTCAGGCCAGACGACCTTGCCCTCGCCATCGAAGTACTGGAGTACGGGGAAGGTGTAGTACCCTTTACCCACAACCGGATCCGGAATGGTGTCTGCAGTGTACTTGTACTCCTGCATCACGATGCCGTCGGTGTAAGACCACTCACCCGTCCACACCTTGTCTTGGACGAATTGGTAGAGGTTCTCGCTGTTGAGCTCTCCGGTCTCCTCGATTACCGCCTGAGCGACCTGGATCCACATGTTCGCGGCATCATATGACAGGCCGCCAGAAGACGGACTCGGCTTTGTGCCATATTTCTCCTCGAACGCGGCGGCATAGGCTTTGGCCTCGTCGGTCGCCCAGCCCGGGATCTGATCGACGACGTAGTTGGACGATGTACCCGTCAGGTCATACCACTCGCCAACCCAGCCCAGACCGTCAGCGACAATCAGGCTCTCCAGTCCAACCTCGTCCGCCTGCTTGATGAAGGCTGAGATGGAGGGCGGAGCCGTGCTCGTCCCGGCGATCAACGCCACATCCATATCCTTGAACTTGTTCAAGAGCGGGACGAAGTCGGTCTGCTCTAGCGGGAAGTACTCTTCGGCTACGATCTCCCAGCCGGCCTTCTCCAACTGAGCTTTGATGCCGTTCCCAAAGCTGCGACCCCAGTCCGTATCCTCGCCATAGATGGCGGCCGTCTTCTCGCCAGGGTCCCAGTCGCCGGCGGCAATGGCGTCTTCGACAGCCGTGACGTAGTTCTTGCTGAGCTTACTGGGCGTCGGCCACAGCTTCTCCGACCAGTAGCCGTACTTCTCGACGTCGGACTGGAACGTCTCATTGACCAACTCGGTGGCGCCCATACCGAAGATGTGGGGAACCTGGTGCTTGGCTGTCACTTCCATCACGGAGACAGCTACGGAACTGTGCCAGTTGAGGAGGCCGCCCTGGATACCATCCTGCACGATAGCCTGCTCGTAGGCCTGGGAGGCCTTGGCGGGGTCGGATTGGGAGTCGACCCAGACCAGTTCGATCTCGTAGTCACCAATCTTGTGGTCGATGGCCTCGAAAGCCATTTCGGCGGAGCCTTTGAACTCCTCACCGGTGCGAGCAGACGGACCGCTGAAGGGGCCCATCACGCCCAGCTTGAAGACCTTCTCTTTCGGTGCTGCCGGCGCCTCTTCTTCTTCCGGAGCCGCCGGGGGCGCAACCGGCTGAGCACAACTCACCAGAGCGAACACCAACCCTGCAACCAGCATTAAGAACAAAATCCTGCGTATCATGGATTCCTTTTCTCCTTTCGATTCTTGAGTTCTTAGTGCGAACTCTTTCGGTAGAATCAGCCTCACCTGCCCTCACTTTGATGGACGATGGTCTCCCGACTGAGCAGCGTCCTGAGCCCCGTCGAAGGGCCCGTTTCGCCCCTTCGACAGGGCTCAGGACGCCGCTCGGTCAGAGACCTTCGGCGATCGCAGAGAGGGGCAGAGAGGGCGTGAATCAGTCTGTGGATGCCTCTCTGTTGACGGCGCAATCACCTCCTCCGCTCTTAAGATTATGGCCCTGTCTCTCACTCGAAAGTCATCGCTTCGATAAATCGCTCGTTGAAATCGGGTTCGAGGTCCAGTTCCACGTGCTCGGCGTGAGTGGCCAGAGCCTCGCCTCGGGCGAAGCCGGCATCGTCCAGGAACAGCGCCGCCCCCATGCCGGCGCCATTCGCCGCCGTTTCCACGACTCCTGATCGCACCGGCGGGATCATGCCCACACCGATGATGGCATCGATATCCATCTGGCCACCGAACGAGCCCGTGAGAATCACCCGTTGCAGATCCTCCGGCGCCAAGTCCAGCCGGCGGAGCAAAATGTCACACGCGGCGCGGATGGCGCCCTTGGCCTTCTGTAACTCGCGCGCGTCCCACTGGCTCAGATACACGTCCTCGGTCAGATGCAGCCGGCGACCGTGGTCCGTTTCGCGGATCCGGTCCGCAAAAGCCGGGCGGTCAGGCCTCATGCGCCCGCTGTCCTCCACCACGCTCACCTGTCGCAGCTCATGAACCAAGCTGAGCAGACCGGTGCCGGCAATCCCGATCGGCGCCTCATCCCCGATCGTTTGCCACTCGATGGTACCGTCTTTATGCGCCTCGGTGGCGACGATGGCGCCGGCCGCTGCGCGGGCGCCACAGGCTATGTTTACGCCTTCGAAGGCCGGGCCGGCGGCCGTGGACGTCGTCAAGATGCGCTCTCCATCCGTCACCATGACCTCGCCGTTGGTGCCGAGATCGATGGCTGCCATTGGCGCGGAGGCCTTGTCGAAATCGAAAGCGGCCAGACAGGCCAGCGCGTCCGAGCCGACGAAGCCGCCGATCAGGGGCGGCAAGTGGACCTCCGCGCTTGATGGGAAGCTGCCAGCCATCCGTCCATCGGCGCCGTGGATTGGGGCCGCGTCGTACGGCTGGAACGGCATCAGGCCCAGACTCTCGACCGGCAGCCGCACCAGCAAGTGGTGCATGGCGGTGTTGCCCACGACTACCGCTTTCTGGATCCGCTGCTGGATCTTGCGCGATAGCAGCAATCCATCGATGGCCTGGCCAATGGACGCCAGCGCCAAATCCGCCAGTCGATCCACCAGTGAGTCTCCGTCCATGGCAGCGTTCAGTCGTGAGATCACATCGGCGCCGAACATGGTCTGCTGATTCAGCGTCGCGGCGCCGGCGTACACCGTTCCGGTCTCCAGCGAAGTGAGAAACGCCGCTACCGTCGTGCTGCCCAGGTCGATGGCCAGCCCGAGCGGGTCGTCCTGCTTGCGGAACGCCGTGCTGTGCGTGAAAATCTTGTTCGAGAAGACGATCAAAGTGGGAAGCACCACCTCAATCTGCTGTAGCCCGTCTCCCTCAATCTGCTGTGGCCGGTCTCCAGACCGAGCCACACGCGCCCGGCAAGCCAAGCGGTAACCGCTGTCCTGCTCTGCCTGGGTCAACTCGGAGGCTTCCACCTCGTCGGGCGGCGCCACCCCACCCTGAGCCATGACTTTGCATTTGCCACAGGTACCCCGGCCGGCGCATGGTTGCTCCAGCGGGAAGCCCGTGGCCTTGACGGCGTTGGCCAGCAGTGTGCCGGCCTCTGTCTGCGCTTCGCGCGTCTCGTCTTGATAGGTTACCTTGATACTTGGCACAATGTCCCCGGTTTCAGTAAACGGTGTTCAGTTTACAGTGATCAGTAATTAGACGTACTAGACGCCAACCACTGTTCACTTATACGTAATACACCCCGAGCTGAGGGGCGATCACCATTCCCCCACGGACGGAAAGAAACACGGATGTTTAACTTTTTTGTTTTTGTCCGTGTTTCTTTCCGTCC
>JAANWY010000180.1 GCA_018263655.1 Anaerolineales bacterium
GGGGGCGGCCGCCCCCCACCGACCCCTTTTTCCGCATTCTTCAACTGTGGGGGCGATAGCCTAAGTAGTTACCATAATCATCAATCAAGGAGGATGAGAATATGTTCAACCTGAGCAAGAAAGTGTTGTGGCTCGTTTTAGCTCTGACAGCAATGGGCGGCCTTATCAGCGCTTGCCAGCCCAGCGGCGTCGCTGTTGCTCCTACAAGCACGCCCTTGCCCAAGCCGGCCACTCCTGAAATGGAGCCGGTCGCCGCGCCAACCGAGGCCCCTGAAGCCGGCGGCGAAAAGAACGTTTTCGGCGTGACCTTGCCGCCGGATGCGGCCCCGCCAGAACAGCAATACGTTAGGTTTCTAGTTGGTCCTGGGGAGAGCTTGGATTTTCCTGTGACTGTCTACAGTCGGCCTGTTCCCCCGTGGCAGACCCTGAGCACACCCCTGGTACAGCTTAACAAGAACTTCGAGCTCGAGGCCGGCGCTGCCGACTCCTGGGAGGTCGCGGACGATAATGTGACCTGGACATTCCACCTGGACCCCGACCTCACCTGGAGCGATGGCGTCCCGGTGACCGCCCACGATTACGAGTGGAGCTTCCAGTACATGGCCGACCCCGAGCACGGGTATGATTTTGCCTGGTACTGGGGGTTCTCTTGCAACCCCAAGAACTGGGACAAGGTCGTCAGCGGTGAACTGCCTCTCTCGGAGCTGGGCGTCAAGGCTGTTGACGACCACACCCTCCAGATTGTCACAGAGGAGCCGGCGCCGTTCACGCCGGCCACGATGATCTTCTCGCGCCCGCTGGCCAAGCACCAGGTCGAGAAGCACGGCGTCTACTACAACAACGATCCCGAGACCTCGGTGTCGTCCGAGCCATGGATCCTGGAGGAATGGACTAAGGGCAAGCGCATCGTCCTGGGGCCGAACCTGAACTATACTGGCAAACGCAAGCCGTTCCTGGAGCGGTTGATCTTCATTATCGGTGATCCGAACACGTCATTCGACGCCTACCTGGCCGATGAAATCGAGTGGGTGAACGCATTCTTCTCGCCGGCTGATCTGGACTTCATCGCGAGCGATCCTGAACTCCAGAAGCAATACTACCCCGGCTTTGGCGATTTCCGCACCCACTATGCCTTCTTCGACACCTACAACCCGCCCTTCGATGATGTGAAGGTGCGCCAGGCCTTTGCCCACGCCATTGACCGCCAGGCATTGGTGGACAACGTCATCAAAGTCCAGGGGCAGCCAGCCTACGGTATGCTCATGCCCGGCTACCCCGATGCTGTTGACCCGGAAGAGCTAAGACAGTATCAGGGGTTCGATCCGGAACTGGCCCGCCAGTTGTTGGCCGACGCCGGCTATCCGGGCGGCGAGGGTTTCCCCAAGCTAACCCTCTGGCTACGCCAGCCAAAAGCAGTGGAGCAGGCCGTCGGCAACGCCACAGCGGCCATGATCAAGGAAAACCTGGGCATCGAGGTCGAGGTGACCACCAAGGAGCAGAAGATCTTCATGGACAAGATGAACGCCCATGAGATCACCATCGGCGAGGTCTCCTACGGCATGGACTACTTCGACGCCTCGAATCTGATGGGTATCTGGAAGTCCGGCGGTCGTCACGCCTGGACCAACGAGAGGTTAGATGAGTTGGTCACGGAGGCGGCGGCTCTTATGGGCGACCCAGAGACGAGGCACGAGATGTTCGTCGAAACTCAGCACATCCTATCTGAGGATGTGGGGGGCATCTTCCTATGGCACGAGACCCCAGCCGACATGTGGAAGCCCTACATCAAGGGCGAACAGTTGGAACCCGACAAGTTCGGCGTTGCAGCCTGCCACTGGCCGTGCTTCGAAAGCATCGCCGTCACGTCCTACTCTGTCTACGTCACTGAGGATGTGGCCAACTACCCGCGCGGCAAGTAGGGTGTCAACTACCTGAATCGTCGCACGACCGGAGGGGGCGTGAGAAATCTCACGCCCCCTCTTGCTTTTTGTCGAACGACGTTGCGAGTGGGTTTGAACGAAACCTACCGGTGTGTTGTAGCGACTGATGAAGTTTAGGAAATCAAATGGGGAATTGAAGTCCGCGCACATGACAACGGATAAGGCGGATTAACCGGATTCTTATCCGTTCAATCCTGAAAATCCGGTGTCATATGTGCTGCACCGGTTACCTGATTAAGAGGGTATCGGAGAGCTGCTCCCACCACCCGTCTCCAGGTGCGTCAACGGCCCGAGGACGGGTCTCTGAGCGAGTTTTCCGGAATCTGATTAATTCTTGAACCTCCACCAATCGCTTAGGAACGGCTGAAGCTGGCACAACCAACGCACTTTGGCCCCACTCGTCGCCAATCCCCTAGCGCATAACGGGCACCAGATACATCGATTGGGCCCGCCGGCCGAACAACCGGCCCTTGTCCACGCTGACCGCCACATTGCCGGCACGATCGACGGCTTGGATCACGTAATCCAGCGTGTCGGGCGAGAACCCCGTCAAGAGAGCCATCCACGAGAATCCATCGACGAGTTGGAGATCCTTCACGTCCCACTCGCCATCGCCCGTCGTGTACGCGAGCACGACGCGCTCGATCCCATTCGGGTCTGTTACATCGACCCAGACCTCTGCGCGATCCTCGAACCTCTTTTCGTAACGCACGCGCCAGATCGTAGGCTGCGTCCAATCGGGCGATGTCGAATAGTACAAATCATAAGTCACAGCCTCGTACAGTCGCTCCAGGCCGTAAGCCGGCCCCGCCGAGAAGGGACGTGCGTTCTTGAACTGCCCGGGGACGATGACCAGTTGCTCCGATATGCCGTCGTCCGTCGAGAGGCGGTTGATGGTGTGCATGCGGGCCGGCGACCATGCGCTGAAGGGGAAGTCCGGCTCTGAACGCGTAGTGTCGGTCAGTGGGCGCGTGATCAACGGGTCGAAATCAGCAACATCGGTGTACTCGGCATCTGTGAGTACTGCCCCGTGGGCCATGATCTCCGGCTCCCGAACGCCCCAGGTGAAGCGCGGTTGAATCGGCCGGCCGGGCCGGCTGACGACGCCGTCGTCGGCCACGAAGTAGGAGCCCAGCGGGGTGTCCATACGCTTGTAGGTCGGCACGAGCCGAATACCGCGCTTCCAGAGCCGTTCACCCGCTGCTTGAATGGGGCCGGGGAAGACCTCCTTCGCGTCGTCGGCGGGAACTGCCAGTTTCGGCACGATGAGGCCCAGGCTGGGGATGCCAAAGAGGCTGGCTTCGATCATCGTCTTTTCGTGATATGGGCCGAAGCTGGCCGGAGCGGCCTCGCGCAGGAACCGCTGCTTGGCTCGAACCAACGCGGTTCCCACAGTCGCGTCGGACGTCTGGATCAACTCTTCCGTGAAGTAGGTCATTAGTCGCTCGGCATAGTCGTCAGCCTGGGCGATGCCGTACCCGTAGCCGGTGTTCGCGACCGCTGAGACCCCTCGTCCGTTGAAGGCCTGGCTGAAGTCAAGCCGATCTTTGGCGCTGGCCCACCGATCAGGCACACTCAAGCCGGCGTGAGACCCGGTCGAGAAGAACAGGGACTGCTGCAACAAGCTGCCAACTTCGGCCACGACTTCAGCCGTCAGCGGGCTGCCGGCGTCCTCGGGCGCTGCGGCCCTGTTGTGCGAGAAGCGGGCGTTGATCACATTGACGTCATGGTGTCGATTCAGCAGACCGTCGCGCAGATCAGAGCTTGTCCAACCCAGGGCCGTCATGCTCTCGACATCGATATCGGCGTCGCGCAGCAAGTCCGCGATGTGGTTGGAGCTATCGGCCAGCAAGTCGTAGCCCACGACGAGACCTTCTTGTACCGACAGAGCACCGTCCATCTCCAGGAAGGCGTCGATGGCATCGATGATTTCGTTGGGCGTCTCGACGAGCCGGCCCACCGGGCGATCAGGTACGAACAACTTGCGGCCGCGCCACGCCAGCGGCACATCATCCACATAGAAGTCATCGGTCAGGATGTAGCCTTGCTCCAGAGAGCTGTAGAAAGGCGAATCCGGATCGGCGTCGACCTGGGAGAGGTATTCCGATTCGTTGGCGACGTTCACTTCGTCGGGTACGCGGTGGAAGGGGACGATGTCGTCGTTGCCGATGATCAACACCTGTTGGATGGTTGGGTACACCTCGCGAAGTTCGTCGATGTGGTTCTTGATCGCCGTTGTCACGCGGTTGGCAGCCGCCGGATTGCAGGCGTCGTTGTCCCAATCATCGTAGGCTGCGGCGATATCTGAGTTGTTCTCCACGGGCTCGATGACGCCGTTCACACTCGGGTGATCGGCCAGGGCCCGAACCTGTGCCAACAACTGTTCCGCCGGCCCTGGCTGCGCGCCGTAGTACGCGTCCATGCGGCGCTTGTTGATGAGGATCAGGGTCTCTGGCGTTTCACTCGCCGTCCAGCGCGCGATGATGACGCCTGGCGAATGAGGCGGCTCGGCGACGCACTGCCGTACGTCCTCCAGAGGATCGATTTCGATGTTGAGCACGTAGGGGCGTTCGTCGTGCTCACCGTTGTGTCCCATTACCAAAATGAAGTACCACCCAGGCTGATAGCGTGTGTTGGCTGTAACCATCTCGGACCGGAATCCGCGGTGCAACGAAATATCGCGCACCGCCCGCGTGTCCTGCAACGCGCCGATGTCCTCCAGATCCTCAGCATCTGAAAGCTGGCCGTGCTGATCGACGTCCTCGAGGTTGGCAAGGGCAGGTATACTGGCCAGAGACCCGTTGGCGCCGGCGGGGTTACTCGACAGCGCCAGGTCGTAGTCTCCTTGCAGGCTCGACAGCGTGACGCGCAGAACCGCACGCGGGTTGCCGACGTACACCTTGAACCAGTCCAGGTCGCGCTCATGGCTGATGTACGACTCGTGGGCGCCTGACCCGATGGCGGCCGCCAGAGGCCAGATGTCGTTCGGCTCGTCGGTGTCGGTGCGACCGCCGGGGCGCGGGGTGGGCGATGGCGGGATGAAGCCGGCCGTCGGGCTGGGGCCAGGCGTATCCGTGGGCGGCGGCGTAACGGTTGGTCCTTGGGTCGCTGACGGAGACGCGGTGGCGGAGGGTGTCAGCGACGCGGTAGCCGTCGGTGTCGTGGTCGGTGTGAGCGTGCGTGTTCGCGTGGGCGTTCGTGTGAAGGTGGCCATTGGCGGCAGCGTGGTGGTAGCGGACGGCGTGACGGTCGGCGTGAGCGACGGCGTCATTGTCGACACGGGGGGCAGCGTCGGACTCGACGTCCACGTTGGTGTCGGCGACCGCGTGGACGTGGCACTCGGTGACGGCGTGAGCGTCGACGTGGCGCTTGCCGGCGGCGTCACCGTGACATCCCCGACGACGAGCGAGCGCGATCCGCTGACGACAATCGGCCGGCTCAGGTTGTCCAGCGCTTCGACCTGCCAGTGGTAGACACCGTCGTCGTAGGCTGACCGTCCGAGGGCGTCCTCGCCGGCGTAGGGCGTGTACTGTGT
This sequence comes from Anaerolineales bacterium, assembly GCA_018263655.1. Taxonomy (GTDB): domain Bacteria; phylum Chloroflexota; class Anaerolineae; order Epilineales; family JAANWY01; genus JAANWY01. The sequence goes on from JAANWY010000180.1 coordinate 5,476, forward strand.
CGCGTCGGTCACGATCTGGTCGTAGACGGTGAGGGTGTGAGGTGCTGAGTCAGCCGAAGAGGCCGGTCCAGTGTGCACGGTCAGCCGGTAGCGGTACGCGCCAGCCACGGGCGACCAGGAGAATGTCGGTGTGGTGGGGCGTGCAGCGCCATCGGCCGGCGTGAGGAGGTTCAGGGCCGAGCTCTTGGCGAAGGAAGAGACGTCGCTGGCCCCTAGGGGGGCATTGTCCCTATCCAGCGCTTCGATCTTCCAATAGTGTGTGCCATTGACGTAGGTGTCATGTTCGTCGGTTGCGGTGCTGTAGGGGACATAGTCTGTGTTGCCAACCATGACGGTGTCCAGTACAGGGTCGAACGTCGTACTGTTGCTCACGACGAGCCTGGAGTGGTGAGCGCCGGCCATAGCCGTCCAGCGGAACGTTGGGTCCACAGACACAACGACGTCGATGGGTTCGAGCAGATTGATCGGCGCTGCCTTTGTGAACTGGCGTTCGCCGCTCACCACGTCTGCGCCGACCGCCCGAATACGCCAGTAGTAGGTGCCGTTGCCATATGTGGCGCGCTGTTGATCTTCGGCCTGAATGAGATTGCTGAAGGGCGTATAGGCACTGTAGTTAGTTTCTACACTGTCATACAACGTATCGAATGAAGGCGAAGTCGACACCTCCAGAACGTAGCTGTCGGCTCCTTCGACTGCCTGCCACCGAAAGGCCGGGTCCTCTTCGAGGACAGCACCGTCCTCGGGCGATATCAGGGCCAGCGTTTCCACACCGCCGGGTGAGTCCAAGCTGAACGACTCCCCGCCGGCCCAGTCACCGACGAATCCTCCAGCATCCCGAGCCCGAACCCGCCAGTAGCGAGTCGATGTGCCAAAGTTCAAATCGGTGGGTGTGATGGTGTGGTTGACGGTGTCGGCTTCCCACAATGGTGTGCCCGAGAAGTCCGAAGTGGCGGACACCTGAACGTTGTACGAGCGTGCGCCGGCCAGTCGGTCCCAGGTGAAGGTGGGCGTGGCCCCCTCCGGCCCGTTGAGGTTTTGGGGAGGCTCGATGGCGCGGGTGAAGCGCCGCGTTGCGCTAAATGGCCCTCCGGCATCGCCTGGCGACCGACCACGAACTCGCCAGTACAGGTCGCCTACTCCGAATGGGAGAGGCGGTATGATCGATGTATCCGCCGTAGTGGCCGACCAGACGACATCGGTGAAACTCATGTCCGGGGCCACATCGATCTGGTAGGAGAGGGCGCCGGCTGTGGACGCCCACTCGAACTGCAGTGGGTGTTCGGCGGTCAGGGTGGCATCGTCAGCCGGCGCGGTGAGGACTGGTTTGTGAAGCTCGTACGTGAATGCGCTTTGGTTCCAGCCGCTCTGATGGCCGGCCGAATCCACGGCGCGGACTTGCCACGATACTTCGCCTTGCGGGATGGCGCCGGCATCGCGGGGCGTAATAGTCGTGAAGTGGGTGGTGGCTTGCCATACGGGCGGTTCGAGCGGTATGCCGGCTTGCATACGCAGCACTTTGATGTCGTACTTTTCGGCCTCGGAGACTGGAACCCACTCAAAAGCGAGCGCCGTAACGGTCGCGCCGGGTGCAGGACTCACTAGCTCGGGTGGCTGGATCGTCTGGGTCAGGCCCGATGTGCCGAGGAATACCAGGGCCAGCAGGACAAGAATCGGCATGACGGGAGCCGGAAACCGTCTCATGTATTATCCTCCTCACAAACAACAAGCCGTGTCACACTCTCACCCAATGATGCACCGGGGCCTGTCACGAAACTCTGAAATGGGGGCGATTTCTATTGGGTCAAGAGAGGCATGGCTTGACTGATCGGGATGATGACCGTCGCCCGGTCAAGTTGCGGGTAGCCCAGAGCCTCGAGGGCGCGAGGGTCGGCAAGGAGTGCGTCGACGATGCCGATGAGTTCGCCGGCCTGGTTGATGGCCAGTCCGCCGCTTGAGCCTTCGCCGGCGTAGGCATTGGTGACGATATAGCGAAGTTCCTGCCCCGAACTCAGCAGATCGATCACGACGCCCCCTCCCAGAGACAGTTCGCCATCGAGCTTGGCCGGGTACCCAGCTAAGTATACCGTATCCCCAATTGTGAGTCTATCAGGTTCACCGAGCGGCATCGAGCGCAGAGGCTTCGAGTTGGTTGGTGAGAGACGCAGCAGCGCGAGATCGCGGGCCGGCAGTGCGTCGATGAGCTCGGCGGTCAGTTGTTGCGGAAGATCCAGCTTGATCGTATCGCCCCGGAGTTGCCGTGTCAGTGGGCGCGCGATCACGTGATAGGCGGTCAGAATCGTGTCACCGTTCTGGCCGATCACGCTGCCAGTCCCTTGAAATTCAATTCCGAGGCCGGTTACAAGCAGTCGAACGGCGGCGGCCCTGGCGAGGGCCTTCGCATCGGAGGTCAGGGGCCTCGCCGGCGGGATCGTCTTCAAGTTGACGGCGCTTTGCCGAAGAAACCGAGGGAACAGAAGTGTATTACGCAGGCTGGCTGACCTGGAGCAATTTGGGATGGTCAGTTGTTGATCGATGTATATGTGGTCAACGTTGTGAATGCCGTTGACCACAGCCAGACCGGGGACGGACACGCCAAAGCGTCCTGCAATTTCCGACAATGAATCGCCCGGGCGAACAGTGTAGGTGCACGATTCGGCGTGGGCCGGCAACGCAGGGCCAGCAAGTACCGCAAGCAGTACTAATCCAGACAGTACAACCGACAACAACCCTCGTCTATTGTGTACAATACCCATCTTCAACTCTACCCTTCCATCATCTCCAACAATTCATCTTCATCAATCATCGGTGTTCCGAACTCCTGGGCGGTGTTGTACTTCGTGCCGCCCGGATTTTCGCCGATCACTAGATAATGTGTGTTGCCGCTGACGCTGCCGGTTACCCGACCACCATTCCGCTCAATGAGCGCCGTAATCTCGCGTCTCGGGCGCGACAGCGTACCAGTGACGACGAACGTTAGCCCATCCAGCGGGCCGGCCGTGACCGTTGGTTCTGCCTGGCGCTCGGTGTTGACGCCGGCCGCCTTTAGCTTTCTGACCACCTGCTGGTTGTGCTCGCGGCTGAAGAACTCGGTGATGCTGCAGGCGATAACGGGACCGATGCCCTCGATCTGTGCCAATCCCTCCTCGGACGCGTTCATCAGAGTGTCGATTGAGTCGAAGTGCTGCGCCAGCGTACCAGACACAATCCCGCCGACGTGCCGAATCCCCAAAGCGGTGACGAGCCGATCCAGTGAGCGCTCCTTCGAGGCTTGAACTGCCTCCAGTAGATTCTGGACCCGCTTCTCGCCGAAGCCTTCCATGGACAGCAGCTGTTCACGCTTGTCCCCTAGGCGGTAGATGTCGGCGACATCGCCAATCAGACCCACTTGGACGAACAGTGCGGCCAGTTTCTCGCCGAAGCCCTCGATATCCATCGCGCCGCGCGAGACGAAGTGCTCGACGCGCCGGATGAGCTGGGCCGGGCAGGCGGCGTTGGCACAGTACCAGGCAGCCTCTCCCTCCGGGCGCACCGCCCGCTCACCACAGGCCGGACATGCAGCGGGGAACTCGAAAGGTTTCTCGTCGCCCGTCCGCAGCTCCTTCAACGGGTACAAGACCTGCGGGATAACGTCGCCGGCGCGTTTGACGACCACGGTGTCACCCGTGCGGATGTCGCGCTCACGGATGTAGTCTTCGTTGTGCAGCGTCGCGGTCGAGACCGTCACGCCGCTAACCTGCACTGGCTCCAGCAGAGCATAGGGGGTCAGTACGCCCGTACGCCCCACGTTCACGCCGATCTCGCGCACTCGCGTGGTTGCTTCCTCGGACGGCGCCTTGAAGGCGATGGCCCAGCGCGGTGCATTCCCGACACTGCCCAACTCTTCTTGGATCGCAAAGCTGTTGACTTTGATTACGACACCATCGGCCAGGTAGTTGAGTTCACTGCGCCGTTCGATCCAGCCCTCAGCGTACTGGATGGCGGCTTCCAACTCGTCGAACAGCCGGCGATCCGGATTGACCGGGAACCCAAGTAGTTCCAGATAGTCTAGCGTCTCTCGCTGACCGCGCAGCTCAACGCCCTCGACTGGTCCGATGCCATAGGCCCAGAAGCTCAGAGGACGCTCCGCCGTCACTGATGAGTCGAGCTGACGCACGGAGCCGGCGGCCGCGTTACGCGGATTGGCGAACGCCCCCTCACCGCGCTCCTCTTGCCGGCGGTTGAGTGCACGGAATCTATCGATCGGCATGTAGACTTCGCCGCGCACTTCAAGGCGTGCAGGAGTGCGGGGGCCCTCTTCGATTGAACCCTTCGACACGCTCAGGACGGCGCTCAGGACCGCCGGCCGCGCGGAGGGGCTGGGGCGAGCTTCCCCTGGCTCCTCTGCCCCTCTGCCCCTCTGCCCCTCTGCCCCTCTGCCCCTCTGCTCCTTTGTCTCCTCTCCCCTGGGTATTGGAACGCGCAACGGAATCGATGGGAGCGTCCGCAAATTGACTGTCACGTCTTCGCCCACGTAGCCATCGCCCCGAGTCGCGCCGCGCACGAAGACGCCGGCCTCGTAGGTGAGCGCCACGGCCAGCCCGTCGATCTTGGGCTCGACTGTGTATTCGAGTTCAACATCCTCCGGGAGGAGCCGGCCGATGCGGTGGCGCCACTCACGGACCTCTTCGGCATCGAATGCATTGTCCAGGCTCAACATCGGCTGAGGGTGTTCGACCCTCTCGAACTGATCCAGCGGCGGCGCGCCGACACGCTGCGTCGGCGAGTCCGGCGTGATCAGCTCTGGGTATTGTGCCTCCAGCGCCTCAAGTTCGCGCACCAGCGAATCGTAGGCAGCGTCGCTGATGACGGGGTCATCGAGGACGTGGTAACGATACGCGTGACGGCGAATCTCGTTACGCAAGTTCTGGGTCCGCTCTGCGATGTCCTGTTGAGTATGCTCCCGCGTCGTGGTCATCGGTCCCTTTCGTTCCTTGGATGAGCTATTGGGCAAGAATCTTAGCCCCTTGCCAGCCAAGCCCTTGCAGGTGGGGACCCTTGCGAAGGTTGAGAATGGCCGTGGCAAGAGGCTGATTTTTCGACCGGCGAAGGGCCTTTCAACCCGAATGCGATCGGCAAACCTTCGCAAGGGTGGCTGAACGCTTACCACTTTTCCTCAGCTTCTCACCGAGTGCAGCCACTCTTCGTATAGATTGTCGAGTTGCCGGCCGGCGGCGTCCTCGAAGGCGTTGAGCAGTTCCTCGGGTGTGCCAATCGCGTACTTGTTCGCCGCGTAGTAGTTCCGCAGGGCCGTAAAGAAAGCCTCGTCGCCAATCTCTTGACGGACGGCCTGGAAGAAGAGAGCGCCCTTGAGGTAGACAATGGTACCGTAGTGACGCTGGTGGTCGGGCTGTTCCCAGAACGCCAGTGGTTTGGTGATCAAATCGTCTGCCCCCTCTTCGACGGCGCGGTCGTACGCTTGCTCCCAGCTATCGAGGGTCTGCTGGGCGGCGTCCGGGCCTTGGGTATCTTCGAAATACACGCTTGACGAGTAGGTGACCAGGGCCTCATCCAGCCACGGCTCGTCGATCACGTCGCTGCCCACGACGTTGTACCACCACTGGTGGGCCACTTCGTGGGCCGTCGCAGTCTCGAAGAAGGGGTTGCGGTGGTTGTCGTACAGAAAGTCGCCGATGAGGATGACGCCGGGGTACTCCACGCCGGCAGCGTTGCGCATTGGGGCCTCTACGACGTCCAGCTCGACGTAAGGGTAGGGGCCGAAGCGTTGATTGAGCGTCCTCAGCGCGTCCATGGCGATGACTAAGGCAGACTCCCCGCCGGCCTCGTGCCCCGGCAAGTAGTACGAATTAACCGTGACTCCGCCGACGGAATCTGTGATCGTCTGGAAGTCCGGACTGCAGACGATGAAGAAATCGCGCGCCGGCCCGCTGACATACTGGAAGTGCGTGGTGCCGTTGAGCGTCTCTTGACCAATTGAAACCCCGGTCGCCACCACGGTCAGATTGTCGCGCACCGCGATATCCACAGTGTAGAACGCGGCATCGCTGTAGACTGAATCACCGACTGCCGACGTCGGGTCCAGGTTCCACCCCTCATCGTCGAAGACGGCCAGAATCGGGTACCAGCCGGAGAGCGCCATGACGTTGTCGGCGAAGTTGTAGATGCCGTATCCTGACCGACTCTGCCCTGAGCCTGTCGAAGAGGCGCCGGATTCGCCGAAGTCACGCGGGACAGCGCCTCTGAATCGCAGCGTGAGCCGGACAGACTCGCTGGGCTTGAGGATGGCGGGCAGCCGTACTTCGAGGACGGTGTCATTCAGCGAGAGCGCTGTGTCCACGCGTTCACCATCGATGGTCACCCCGGTGACGATCAACGAACCGTTGCCGTAGGCCTTCTGACCGTTCGGGAACAGGCGGAAGTTGATCTTGTCCAGCGGAGTGCGTTCGGTGTTGGTGTAGTCGACGACCTGCCGGCCCTCGAACGTCAAATTGTCGTAGTCAATCGTGACGTCGATGTCGTAGCGGGTCAGGTCACTCAGGCTAGCCAGATCATCTTCGGCCTCCGGTCGCACAGCCTCCTTTTGAGCCGGGGAGTGGGGGGCCAGAGGAGTAGGCGTGACCGTCTGCTTCTCTGGTTGCCGAGTAGGCGTAGGCGTTGAAGGATTCAGGGTGGTTGGCGATGGCCGTACAGCCGGTATTTGAGTCGCGGTTGGTGCCGGCGGTAGTCCCTGGAACCTCTGGCAACTGCTTAACACCGCCAGCAGGACGAGAATCGGGGCAACGCTCCAGCGTAACAACTTCATTCGTTTCACACCTCGTAATTAGTTTTGACTATCAAACACACGTAATCCTGCCTGCTCCATTACCGATCCTGATAGTCAGCATTGACGACCTCTATGAACTCGGCTGGGGCGGCATCCACCAGGTAGAGTTTCTCCGTCGCCTAGTGGAAAGTCAGGCCGGCTTCCCACGCCTCTCGGGCGCGGATGCGCAGTATGGCCGGCTTGGGACCGCGTCGTTCCCCCACTTTTCGCGCCTCTCCGGCGGTGGATGACAGATGCACATACTGGCGGCCCATGGACTTCAGTCCTTCATCCAGAATCGATTCCATTGATCGGCGCGGCGTCCCTTCCAGCCACTGATGACGTAGACTTCATCGACTGCGATGTAGGCGTCCAACGGGGCATCTGGCCGGTTCAGGTGCAACACCATCTGATACAGTATAACTTGAGCATAGCAGAGTTCGGTGCAAAGTCAAACGTGGAGGGGTAACCGTTCAGGAGGTATCACGACTAGCATCCCGAGTAGCGCGAAACGACGTCCTGAGCCCCTCGATAAACTCGGGACAGGCTTTGACGAAGGGCGACGTTGAGCGCGTATCGAGG
>JAANWY010000181.1 GCA_018263655.1 Anaerolineales bacterium
GCCGTCGTTTCCCACTTTGATCACGCGCTCATCAGACTCCAGGGAACCCTTCACGAAGTCCTGCTAGTGGCAGACTGACAGCGCCGTCAGGCAAGCCGTTTCTCGAATTGACAACTCAGGTTTGCCCTGACAATTTTAGTATCTGGACAGGCTGACGTGACAGTCGGACCTGTGCTCTTCCGATCTGGCTCATTGTTCAGCCATGCAAAGGAGGAAAGGAGGACCTTCAATGGCAACTCAAGACAATCGTGTGGACAGTCTCGTCGAAGACCTCATGGCACAGCGGATCAGCCGGCGTGATTTCTTCCGCCGCGCGGCGCTGCTTGGTCTATCGCTGGGTTCGATCGAAGCCTTGTTGGCGGCTTGTGTGGCGCCAACGCCTGTGGCGCCAACGCCTGCAGGAGCGCCAGCAGAAGCACCCCAGGCGGCGCCCAAGATTGAGCGTCCTATCAAAGTCGGCATCATTGATAGTTACAGCGGCCCGCCGGCCGTCTACGGCAAAGACGCACTCAACGGCTTCAAACTCGCCCTGGAGAAGATCAACGCGGAGGGCGTTCTCGGTTCGACCATCGAGTACACCACCCGCGATAGCAAGTTCAAAGTCGACCTTGGCCTCAGCCAGGCTAAAGAACTGGTGCTGAAGGAGCAGGTGGACGTCCTGGTCGGTACGATCAACAGCGCACTCTCTCTGGCGATATCCGACTACATCAAGGGAGAAAAGGTCCCCTTCATCGTGTGGATTTCGAAGAGTGAGCGCATCACGGGGGAGCTGGGGCATCGATATGTGTTCTCCACCGGCGAGAATACGTACATGGCCGGCAAGGCCGGCGCAACCGCCCTCGCCAGAAAACCCTACACGAAGTACTGGATTGCGGGCGACGACTACGAGTACGGCCACGCTATCGCCGACGCCGTTCAGCGCAATCTGAAAGAGCTCAAACCCGACATCGAGATTGTCGGGGAATCGTGGTGGAAAGTCGGTGAGCCCGATCTCATACCGTACGTGACCGCCATCGTGAACGGTGAGCCAGATGCAGTGATCTTCTGCGCCGGTGGGGCTAGCATGACCAATACCCTGAAGACGGTCAAGACAACTGGCATGGCTGAGGAGATGGCAGTTTGGATTCACACGGCGACAGACTACACTGTACTCAAGGCCCTGGGGGCGGAGGCTCCAGAGGGCGTGATGGGCACGATGGACTACCATTTTTACTACCCGGATACCGAAGCCAACAAGGCGTTTGTCCAAGCTTATGGGGATGCGTATGATGGTAGTCTCCCTGGCTTCCCGGCGTTTCATGCCTACAACACAGCCAATTTCATCGCCGAGGCCTTTAGAACGGCGGGTGGCTTGGACCGCGAGAAGTTCGTCGATGCGCTCGAGGGCATGAAGATCGATAGCCCGGTCGGCGAGATCGAGATGCGGGCGTGCGACCACCAGGCTGTATTGCCCATCTTCATGGGCGTGACTCAGATGACGCCGGACTACGATTTCGTCATTTCGAGCGACATCGAGACGCTCTCTGGAGATGAGGTCATGCCCTCCTGTGAGAGCATCAAGAAGGCGCGCGAGTCAGCCTAGTACACGATGGCCTAAATCCTTCGGCAGTTTACGCTCGCCAGGGATCGCCAGATCCCGGCCTTGCGCGACGAAAACCAGCTATGAAACGGCAAGAAACGGCGCGCCAGACGGGGATCTGACGATCCCCTTGGAGCAAATAACTACCGAAGGATTTCCGCCGCAGTGTACTAGTGGCCGGCCGCTCCTGACTATCTTGACATTGTTAGATTACGTCTCGCGATGGGCGAAGGTCTCCCGACCGAGCCCGTTTCGCCTCGGTCAAGAGACCTTCGGCGATCAAAAGGCCGTCGCTGGGGCAAATCTAACAATGTCAAGCTATTAGCGGGTCTTGTGACCGACGACGGATGATCAAGAGCCTACATCCATCCGTCGTCGGTCCTGGGCCCTCGCTCCGGATAGCAATCGCCATGGAACTTGCACAAAATCTTGACCTGGCCGCTCTCGGAAGCCAGTTGTTAGTTGGCCTCAGCCGGGCGATGGTCCTGTTCATCGTCGCTGCCGGTCTCAGTTTCGTCCTCGGCGTGCTGCGCGTCCCCAATATCGCCCACGGCTCGCTATACATGATCGGGGCGTTTTCGGCGTACACCATCTCCACGCTCTTCGGCGATAGCTCGGCCGGCTTCTGGCTGGCCCTCGCGATCGCGCCCCTGGTCGTCGCTCTGGTAGGGTTGATCGTCGAGCGTGCATTACTGTCTCATCTCTACGACAGAGAACACCTGATGTTGATTCTGTTCACCTTCGCCCTGATGCTGATCTTGGGCGATCTGGTCAAGGCAGTGTGGGGAGCAGACTATCGATCTGTCTTGGCGCCGGAGACTCTTAGGGGCTCGGTGTCGGTGCTGGGAGCGCCATTGCCCCGGTACAATCTGTTTCTGCTTTTCGTTGGCCCTCTGGTGGCAGTTGGCTTGTGGCTCTTTGTGAACAAGACGAAGGTCGGCAAGATTTCGCGAGCGGCAGCGGCGGATCGGGACATGGTCAGTGTATTGGGTATCAATGTGAACGCGGTGTCTGCCGGCGCCTTCGTGCTGGGGTGTTTCCTGGCCGGCCTGGGCGGCGCCCTGATCGCCCCCACGGTGAGCGTGACACTGGGGATGGATCACACCATCATCATCGAATCCTTCCTGATCGTCACAATTGGTGGTCTAGGCAATGTCTGGGGCGCGCTCATTGGTGCCCTCATCTTTGGCCTGACGCAGTCGCTGGGCGTGTTGCTCCTGCCGCAGTTCGCGATTGTTTTTCCCTACGCCGCGGTCGTGATCGTGTTGCTGTTGCGGCCTAGAGGGCTGCTCGAATCGATCTGCTCTTCCGATCTGATAGACTCGGTAAATCGCAAAGCCCGTTCGTAGTGAGCGCGGATGCGCACATCCGTCCGGAACACAGTGGAGTGCCGTCGTGGTACCGCAGGGCGCCGGGACGCCACTCCGGCTTCGCCTCCGTGGCTGACTACGAACCTGGATTGCGACTCACCTAGACTAAGGAAGATAGAGTGTTGACAGGAATTGTTGATGGCCGGTGGTTGGCCGCAGCCGTCATTGTTGTGGCTGCGTTGTTCGTCCTGCCGTCCTTGATCCCTCCGTTCTACGTCTACATGCTGGCCCTGATTTTCGTCACTGCGCTGCTGGCCATGAGCCTCAACCTCGTCTTGGGCTACGGCGGGCTGTATCAGTTTCATCACGGTGTATTCTACGGCGTCGGGGCGTACGCTGTAGCATTGATTCTGAAAAAGACGTCGCTGCCGGCAGGAGTTGCCTTCATCGCTGCACCCATCGTGGCGGCAATCACGGGGTTGCTCATCGGCTGGTTCTGTGTCCGGCTGACCGAGTTGTACTTTGGGATGCTCCAAATATCTCTCGGCTCACTGATCTGGGCCATTGTCTTCCGCTGGTATTCGTTCACCGGGGGCGATGATGGCATCCACGGTATTCCGTTGCCGCCGGCCATCTCGTCTTTGCAGAGCTCCTACTACTTCATTTTGTCGATCTTTGCCTTGTCCGTGGCTGCGTTATATCTCATTATCAAGTCCCCCTTCGGCGCGACGCTGCAAGCGACACGGGACAATCCGCAGCGTTGTGAGGCCATCGGCGTGAATGTCAGGCGGCACCAGCTCATGGGGATTGTGATTGCCAGCTTCTTCGGCGGGGTGGCCGGCGTGCTGTTCGTGGTGTTGGAACACTCGGTGTTCCCGGATTTGCTATTCTGGGTTCTGTCGCTCGAGGTTTTCATCATGTGTCTGCTAGGTGGCTGGTTCACCTTCCTCGGGCCGGCGCTGGGTGCCGGGATCATTGTTACCCTGCGAACGTTTGCCGGTATCTACACGGAGTACTGGACGGCCATTATGGGGGTTCTACTGATCTTGCTGATTTTCTTTCTGCCGGAAGGCGTTATGGGCTTCCTTCTGTCAAAGTTCAAGGGTCGCTCCGAGCATGTTGAGCCAGTGCCGGCGCCGAGCCTCGATACGACAGCGGCTCGCCCATCGACCGATGTTGCAAGTTCGTAGAACGATTTGCCAAATCGTTTCACAGGGAAGCTAACAGAGGGAGTGTTGCAAGTTCGTAGAACGACTTGGCAAATCGTTCTACAGGCAAGCTAGTATGAGGAAGTAGCGTTTGCTGATGATGTTGCAAGTGGAAGGCGCTTACAAATCGTTTGGCGATTTTGGAGCGGTTAACGGCGCAAATCTCACGGTCTCAGAAGGTGAACTGGTGGTCGTGATTGGCCCCAACGGTGCCGGCAAGACAACGTTGTTTAACTTGATTGCCGGCCAACTGAAGCTTGATCAGGGTCAGATTCTCTTCGGAGGGGAGAATATCGCCGGCCTACCGCCATACGAGATTTGCGAGCGCGGGATCGCCAGATCGTTTCAGATCGCCAACATCTTCCACCGGCTGACGGTCTTCGAGAATGTGCAGGTCGCAGTGCTAGCGGAGCAGCGCAAGAGCACCAGCTTGTTCCGGCCGGCATACAATATGGCGGTCGAGGAGACCAACAGCATTTTGGAAAGTGTGGGGTTGCTCCACAAGGCGGGCAATATTGCCGGCGCCCTGTCCCACGGTGACCAGCGGATCCTGGAGATTGCCATGGCGCTGGGCAACGAGCCGGAACTGTTGGTTCTGGATGAACCGACGGCCGGCATGTCGCCCGAGGAAACCTTCGCTGCGATGGAGCTGATTCAACAGCTTGCCAGAGAACGTGGGATCACCATCTTGCTCTGCGAGCACGACATGGACGTCGTGTTCTCAGTTGCGGAGAGCATCATGGTCATGCATCAGGGGCGCACCCTCCTTCAAGATGAACCGGAAGCCGTGCGATGTAATGCAGAGGTTCAGGAAGCGTACCTGGGTGTGTCCTGAGCGTGTCGAAAGAGGTCGAGTGATGCTCGAGGTTGACGGGATTCACACTTACTACGGTCTGAGCCACGTTTTGTTCAGTGTATCGCTCCAGGTCGAGCCAGGGGAAGTCGTCTGTCTGCTGGGTCGGAACGGCGCCGGCAAGACTACCACCCTGAAGAGCATCATTGGCCTGACGCCGCCGAAGCAGGGGAGCGTCCGTTTCAAAGGCGAGACCATCACGGGTAACGAGCCTTACGTGCTGGCCCGCAAAGGCATCGGCTACGTCCCCGATGCCAGGCGAATCTTCGCCGATCTCACGGTGGGAGACAACCTGGCGATTGCTGAAAAACAGTCGGCCGCCGATTGGGACTACGGGTGGAACAAGGAGAAGGTCTTTGAACTATTTCCTGTCCTACGGGAGAAAGAGTCCCACAATGGCGGTCATCTCAGCGGTGGTGAGCAGAAAATGCTGGCGATTGCGCGAGCGCTGATGGGGAATCCGGAGCTGCTGCTGTTGGACGAGCCGACGGAGGGGCTGGCGCCGCTGTTAGTACAGGCGCTGGAGGAGCGGATTCTGAAGCTGAAGGAAGCCGGCCTGACGGTTCTCCTGGCCGAGCAGAATGTGAAGTCCGCCCTCCGTCTGAGCGATCGGGGCTACATCATCGACAACGGCCGCATCCGCTTCGAGGGCACTGTCGACGAGCTGCGCGCGAATGAGGAAGTGAGGGGGAAGTACTTGCTGGTGTAGCTCAGTCCACCAATTCCAGCCCGCGTAGCACTTCGGCAGTCCTAAATTTGGCTTCAGTGGCTACCCTTGCGAAGGTTGCGAAGTGACTCCGCAGCGAAATGGCACGCGATAACCGACGGTGATTCTGCCGCGAAACCGGCTCACAAACCATCGTGGGTCTCTAGGATTTCGCGTGGCCCCCGCTCCAAGGGGATTGCCAAATCCCCGTATCTGGTGGCGCAGCGCCCACATTGCCCCCAAATGGGGTTCGGATTTGGCAATCCGAACCGAGCACCACGCGAAATCCCAAAGAGCCACCTTCGCAAGGGTCAAATTTAGAATTTCCTGACAGCATTCGCTCGCATTTGACAGAACCGCGTTTCTGTGTTATACTGTCGCATCAAGAAATGACTATGAATATCCAGACCCTAATTCCTGAACTCCGCTCGCGTCGTCGTCCGGGCCGCATGAAACGGCCAAGGTCTGGATAGCCCTGCTTCTAGCAGGACGACAACGAGCGTAGCCCACTCAAGCTCTCCAGACACCTGGAGAGCTTTTTTAGTTCTCCCGACGCGTGCAACGGAGCATGCCCTGGCCGGCGAAACAGACCGGCGCAGGGCGTTTTTCGTAGGAATAGGAATATGAGAACGATGTTGAAAGCTGGTATATTTGGCGCCACAGGATACACTGGATTCAGGTTGGTGGACATCGTCCGCCGGCACCCCGAAGTCGAGATAGGCTTCGCCACATCGGAGCGCTCTGCCGGGAGCCGGCTCTCCGACGTCTTCGCCTGCCCGTGGGACATCGCGCTGATCGCCGCCGGCGACGCCCCGCTCGACGAGGTGGACGCGGCGTTCTTGTGCCTTCCGCACGGCGCTTCGATTCCGGCGGTCCAGCGCGTCGTCGAGGCCGGCGTGCGCGCCATCGACCTCAGCGCCGACTTCCGGTTATCAGACCCGCAGGTCTACGAGCAATGGTACAACACGCCCCACACGGCCACGGACCTGCTGGCCGAAGCCGTGTACGGCTTGCCGGAACTCCACCGCGAAGCAGTTGCCGGCGCGCGGCTGGTGGCGAACCCCGGCTGTTATCCAACCAGCGTGATCCTCGGACTGTACCCTCTGGCGAAGCAAAACCTCATCAGCGGGAATAGCGTGATCGTCGACTCAAAATCGGGTGTCTCCGGCGCCGGCCGCGGACTCAGCCTCAAGACCCACTTCGTGGAAGCCCACGCCAACTTCTCGCCCTACAACATCGGCCACCAGCACCGGCACATCCCGGAGATGGAGGCAGAACTGAGCGCCGCGCTGGACCGCCCCCTCAGCGTCACCTTCTCACCCCACCTCCTGCCCACCAACCAGGGCATCCTGTCCACGATGTACGTCACGTTGGTCGAGCCCTGGTCTGAGAGCGAGCTGCTCTCGCTGTACGGCGAGACGTATGCCGGCGAGCCTTTCGTGCACGTGCTGCCGGCGGGCGATCTGGCCACGCTGCGGCACGTTGTCAATACCAACCGCTGCACCATCTCCTTGACACTGGCCGGCGAGGACCAACTCATCGTCTGCGCGGCCATCGACAATCTGATCAAAGGCGCTTCGGGACAGGCAGTGCAGAACTTCAACGTGATGTTCGGGCTCGAGGAAACGACAGGGCTGGAGACTTAGCAGAGAGGAGCGAAGCGATGAAGGCATCGATGGATGGTCGAAACGGGAAAAAGACGGTCGAGCAATCCACCGTCGTGCTGAAGGTCAGCGGTAGCTTCCTTGACAATGAGGACTTCCTCGCCAAACTGGCTGAGACTGTCGCACAGATGGATGAACGGGTGGTGATCGTGCATGGCGGCGGCAAAGAAATTGCATCGCTGCAGCGCGCGCTGGGTCTCACACCGCGCTACGTCGATGGGCTGCGGGCCACTGACGACGACTCTCTAGCCGTCGTCGAGATGGTGCTCAGCGGGCGTGTGAATAAGCGCCTCGTGGCGCGGCTGATGGCGACCGGCCAGAATGCGCTGGGGCTCAGCGGCGTCGATCACGGTTTGGTTCGCGT
Source organism: Anaerolineales bacterium (assembly GCA_018263655.1). GTDB lineage: Bacteria > Chloroflexota > Anaerolineae > Epilineales > JAANWY01 > JAANWY01. Next base: position 7,685 of record JAANWY010000181.1, read on the forward strand.
CGAGAAGATGGTGCATCCAGCCGGCGATCTGGGCTGGGTAGGCCGCATCATGCAGGTGAACGCGGGGCCGTTGCGGATGCTGCTCCAGAACGGCATCGTGCCGGTGGTGTCACCGGTGTCGCTAGGCTTCGACGGCAACACCTACAACGTCAACGCTGATCACGTCGCCACGGCCATCGCGCGAGCGCTTCGGGCCTCGGCGCTGTATTTCCTCACCGACGTGGATGGCGTACTTGTCAAGGGCCAGGTGATCAACACCCTGGCGTCCCCTGAAGCCGAGGCGTTGATCGGAGACGGCACCATCCGTGACGGTATGGTGCCCAAGGTACGGTCGGCGCTAGATGCTGTGACGGCCGGCGTGCGAGAGGCCAGAATCATCGACCTGGCGGGATTGGCAGAAGGGGGCGGTACCGCTGTCATCGCATGATGACGTTTACCGCGTATTGCGCAGGAGTAAGCGTTCAGGAGGCAACCCATGGAGCATCCCTTCGACAGGCCCTTCGACAGGCCCTTCGACAGGCTCAGGACGCCGCTCAGGACGCCGCTCAGGACGCCGCCTGAGTAGACCGAGGCGAAGCCG
>JAANWY010000182.1 GCA_018263655.1 Anaerolineales bacterium
GTGCTCAAGGCTTGAGCCGGATGAGCCGAGAGGCTCACGTCCGGTTCTTAGGGGGCTGGGGCGCAGAAATGCGCCCCAGCTACCCGGTGACGCGCTCAGGACGGCGCAAGTTCGAGCGTCCAGGCGCCGTCCTGAGCCTGTCGAAGGGAGGCTGAAACTTGTTTCAGGCCTGCCTGTGCGTGGGCAGACAGGTCTTAGGGGTTTGGCCTTGCCTCTACTTGACAGGTGACTTATGGGTAAACACCAGTCTCGGTTTACGTGCCCCTCGTCAACAATCGTTAGGATTCTGTACTCAGTATGTCATCACTATCGATAGAGAGGTAGAGGAAGTACAATGGACCAACTGAACGGACGAACAGCGATTGTAACCGGTGGCGGCACCGGCATCGGTCGAGGTATTGCCGTGGTGCTGGCCCGTGGGGGGGCGAACGTCGTGATCTGCGGCCGGCGCCCTGGACCTTTGGAAGAGACGGTCGCAGCTATCGCGGAAATCGGCGCCGATGCTCTCGCTGTCCAGACTGACGTATCCAACGCCGCCGACGTGAGCCGGCTCATCGGCACCGCCGTCGATATGTACGGCGCCGTCGATATCTTGATCAACAACGCCGGCATCGGCGGCTCGGGCCCCATCCACGAGCACGACATCGACACCTGGGATCGCGTGATGGCCGTGAACCTGCGCGGCCCCTTCCTCATGGCGCGGGCGGTGCTGCCCCTGATGCGCCGGCAGCGCAGCGGTCACATCGTCAACATCAGTTCCGAATCGGGTCTCGAATATTATGAGGACAATGGAGCTTACGGCGTCTCGAAGCACGCCCTGAACGCCCTCGGCGAGTACATCCAGCGGGAAAATCAGGCGCTCGGCATCCGCGTAGATACAGTCTGCCCCGGTATGGTGATCACCGAGATGACCGAGGACTCGCCGGGGCTCGATCACGACAAGTGTCTCTACCCCGAAGACATCGCTGATCTGGTCACGTGGCTGGTGACGCGGCGTCCGAACACCAAGATCGGCCGGCCGGTCTTGATCCAGACGATGGAAAACCCGTGGCAGTGAGTTCGACTGTTGAGCCGACGCGATGAGTAGAGGAGCAAGGGGGCGACAGAGAACCGCCGCACCCCGGCGCCTCGGCGCCGCCGCAAGCATTGTCGTCGGGGTGTTTATCGTGCTCGCGACGGTGTACAGCCTCGTTGCGCCGCTGTTCGAAGCTCCAGACGAGGTGTGGCACTTCCGCTTTATCACCCACGTAGCGGAGACAGCCACGTTGCCAACGCAAGACCCGGCGAACCCCGGACCGTGGCGGCAGGAAGGATCGCAGCCACCTTTGTACTATCTGCTGGTGACGCCGTTCGTAGCGCCCATCGACCTGGGCGACGTAGAAGTCATCACACGGAAAAACCCGCATGCTGCTGTCGGCCGCGCCGGCGCCGATGGCAACGTCAATTTCGTCGTCCACACAGCGCGTGAGCGCCTCCCCTGGTGGGGGGCGACCCTCGCAGCTCACATAGCACGGTTCGTATCCGTGCTGCTCGGAGCAGCAACAGTTGGGCTGACGTATACTCTCACCCTTGAAATCTTCGACGAGAGTCGGACTGAGCGAGCAAGAGACCTGGCACTCGGGGCGGCGCTGCTCGTGGCATTCAACCCACAGTTCTTGTTCATTAGCGGAGCGGTCAACAATGACAATCTAATCATCGCGTTGGCAACACTAACGCTGCTGCTGTTGCTCCGATTAGTAAGTCGAGGGGTGACGGGACGCCGGCTTCTCGCGCTGGGCGTAGTCATCGGGTTGGCGGCGTTGAGCAAGCTCAGCGGGTTGGGTCTGTGGGGCTTGACGGCCTTGGTTCTGTTCGTGTGTTGGTTCAGGCCTCCGCAGTCCGCAGTCCGCAGTCCGCAATCGCTGCACGAGCGCTTACCTTGGTGCGTTGGTATCTGCTCGTCTTCGGGACCGCAGCCGTCATCGCCGGCTGGTGGTACGTTCGTAACTGGATGCTCTACGGCGATCCAACTGGGCTCAATGTGATGCTCGAAATCTTCGGGCATCGCACGGAGCCGGTGAGTCCGCTGCAGCTCCTCCGCGAGTTCCAGGGGCTCCGGTGGTCCTTTTGGGCCGTTTTCGGCTGGTTCAACGTCCTGCCTCCCGCGTGGGTACACCACTTCTTCGATCTGTTGTCCTTGCTGGGGCTGATCGGTCTGCTGGTCTACCTCGGGCTGCGGATTCGGGCCCGCGACTGGGCAACGCTGGGCCGGCTGAGCATCTTGGTCGTCTGGTTGGGCATCACGGTCGCTAGCCTGGGTCGCTGGACCATGATGACGTCCGCGACGCAGGGGCGCCTCCTTTTCCCGGCGATCTCCGTCATCGGCTTGCTGTTGTTCGTCGGGCTGGCGACGCTNGTTCCGGCGCGTTATCGGTCGCGCTTACGGGCCATCCTCGGTTTGTCGATGGGGGGCATCGCGCTGTACATTGCGTTCGGCGTGATTCGGCCAGCTTATGCACCGCCGCCCACCCTCTCCGCGGAGCGGGTCGCAGCTATCCCGCATCCTCTGAACGACGTCGTGTTTGGCAATCTTATTTCCCTGGCGGGCCACGAGGTCACACCGGAGACTGTCCAGCCAGGTGGTGATCTGACCGTGACGCTGTACTGGAAGGGGCTCAAGCACATCGAGACGGACTACAGTCTGTTCATCCACTTGGTGGGGGAACGCGAAGTCATCCTGAGCCAGCGGGATAGTTACCCGGGCCGAGGCAACGCCCCCACTAGCGAGTGGTCGCCGGGGCTCGTTTTCAGAGACGAGTATCGGCTCCAAGTGCCGGCCACGGCCGGCGCCCCGCAGTCGGCGTGGGTGGCCGTTGGGTTGTACGACTTGGAGGCCGAACGGCGGCTCTCGCTCCCCGACGGTACAGACCGCTTCCCACTGAAGTCGATTCGGCTGGTGCCGACTAAGAGTGAGGGCGGCATTCCCAACCCGGTCGATTTCAACCTAGGTGGTCGGGTGAAGCTGATCGGCTACGAACTGGAGGCGCGATCTGTCCACCCAGGGGAGACCGTCGATCTCACCTTGTACTGGCAAGCGCTCACTGACATGGAGCGGAACTATACGGTGTTCACGCAGGTCCTAAGCGATGGCTTCGACATCTGGGCGCAAGATGATGCCCAGCCGCTACGCGGTGACTATCCGACATCGCGGTGGGTGCCTGGTGAGGTCGTCCGAGACCCACATCATCTGACGGTGAACTCTGAGACGCCGGCTGGCGTCTATCACCTGGAAGCCGGCATGTATCTATTGGAGACAGGGGACCGCCTGTACCGTGCCGGCAAGCCCACCGCCAACAGCATCCGCCTGGCCGACATTCGAGTTTTGCCGCCCCGGTCGAAACGATGACCAAGGCCTCCATGGAATTAGCGATATGTGAGCAGAATAGTTGCGCACGGCACCATCTGTGGACGCGAGCGTCAGGTCATGTTGGATCGCCTGGCAGATGTACCAGAGGAAGATATGGGTGTCGAGAGGTCGCTGGCTCCAGGGCCACAACTCGGGGTGGGACGTTGGCTTCACGGAAGGCCGACCTGATTCTGCACAATTTCCCGGCGCATCCAATCCAGCAAGGCTTCAAAAGTTTGAAACTTGCATTGCCGTTCGGTTCCAACCTGCTCGGCGACACCCCGCCACGTTGTTTCGTCTGCCGGGTCTCCATCCGTCCAGAATCGGACAATGAAGGTGGTTCTGTGGATAGATAATGGCGAGTTTTCTCTCATGGTAACCTGTTACACGACTTCAACCTCAACCTTTGTTGGGATGGCTCGACTGACACTATCTCCAACTGGTGAGTGGGCCGCAATCCACCTTACAAGCTCACGCAGGCGTTCAGAGGTTGCATTCTTAGCACCGATGCGAAAAATGAGTCGTAAGCTGCGCTCACCAGCGGGAATCGAGTCATCAATACCCAGGAAACCCAGTGTGCCAATATCGTCTGGATCACCTTCGACGATCACCTCCAGTGTGGTTAGTTCAATGCCTACTTGTGCAGCGCGCAGCGTTACAAACGTGGCGTCACAGCTCGCTAAAGCCGCCCGGAATAGCCGGCCCGGGGAGGGCGCCGATCCGCCCCCACCGATCCCGGTTGGCATGTCAGTTACGATTGCTGTTCCATCGGACGTCTCGACCCGGCACCTAAGCCTCTCTTCCATATACGGCAGTGACGGGCGTACCTGGCCCCCGGGCCTTGTCAGGGTGTTCCGTATAATGGTCTATTACATTCTGGACAGATTGTTTGATATGCGTTACAGACATCTTCTTCTCCTTCTCATTGGTGATGTGATCGTTCAAGTGATTTCAGATGCGAATGGGAACCTCTTGGAACTCTTGTTTCTTACCCACCCATATTCATCATCGTCATACTAGGAATCATGCCTGGCGCCAGTTGCGGAAACCAGATGACGGCGATCGCCAGGCCAAAACAGGCCACGCCCACCACGCGCGGGAACGTATCATTTGAACCCCAAACCTTTTCTACAGCAACGACAAGCATCAGGATAATCATTGCCCCGATGTTCATGACGCCGAAGACAAACATCAGCGCCATCAGCATGGCACAGCAGCCCAGACAAAAGAACCCGTGATGGAAGCCTACGCGCAAGTGACGGGTTGCACCCTGCCATGAACTGTATTGCAGAAGCAGCGAGAAGGGAGCGCGACACAGGGTCAAACATTTCTGTTTGACGGCCGTAAATTGGTAAGTACCGCAAGCCGCAAAGGTGATGGCGGCGATAGTCACCGCAATCGTCCGATTCCCGGCGGCAATCGTTCCTGTCAGCCGGCTCAACCCGTAGGCCAACACGCCCGTACCCGCCCACACGCTCAGGTAGCCCAGGGCAAATGTGGTTACGCCAACCAGCCGGTTGGTCTCAATCAATCCCACGTAGCCGGAAGCCAGCGGAACCACAGATGGCAGCATCATGGCGGCCATCATGACAGTCCACATGAGAATATAGGCGATTAGCGACATACCCATTGTGCCTGGCATAGCGCCCATCGCCCGCGACTGCATGATGGTATAAAGCCACGTAATCAGGGCGGCGATGAGGAGAACGGCCGTTGCCGGCGCAAGCCGGTTTAGCCATCCGTTTCGCGCTTGTAACATGAACAACGCTCCTTATAAGTTGAAAGCCTTGTTTGTGCATCTCCCTGTTGATCAGAACAAATCATCTGGCATATCTTCTACGAAATACGGCAAATCCGGGTGTCCGAGCTGCTGGCGAATGGCATGAGCTTCGCCCGTGTGAAAAAAGTAATGATAGGTGGTGCGGAGCAGCAAAGTGCCTACACTTTCCCAAGCGCGTATGACGCCTTTCGCCAACGCCTTCTTGCTGAGCGTACCGAACAAAGCAGCCTCATAACCGCTGTCCCCAGAACCTGTCTCCTGCGTCAGATGCGGCATCAATTGCTCTGTGGTCAGCGTATCCAGGTAAGTGTCAGCGGCTTCGGTGACGTCGCGCCATGCTTGCCACATATCTGCCAGGGGCGGCGTCGACGCGGGCTGGCCAAATCCAACCAGTTTATTCAGATGAGGGCGAGTCACTTCACCCTGGGGGAAAAACACAAAATAGTACTGCTCTTGGGCCGCCAGATGGCCAACCATCCAACTGATACAGTTCATAGGCATGATGCGATGACGAGCTTCTTCATCAGGGGCGCCCTCCAAACAGCGAGCGAATTCACTACGAGCAAAAAGGAGTTGGGTTACGAGTGGGTGGGGCATATTCTTCTCCTTTTCATTATTGTTGATATGATTGTTTACTGCCAAACTTTCATCCGCGCGCGCCTAACTCTCTTTTTAGGCCAATCGAAAAAAGTAACACACCATGGCGATTGGGCAGGTGGCCCTCACCCCCCTACCCCATAGGCATCAAGTTAAGCTTTATGTCCAGCTTATACGGGTTTGACAGGGCTCTTGAGACGCTGCAAAGTCGCAAGAGCCAGCGCTTCGGGGCCTGTGCCGCGCATCAACCGGCTTTCTACACGTGCTGGGGCTGTTTTTGAGGCCGGATGGCAACACCGGACAGACACTTTACGAGGTTTCGACGGCATGTCAGCCTAACATAATCCTTAGCTTGATGCGTATGCCCCCCTACCCCCCCTCTCCCAGGGTTGGGAGAGGGGGGAGAGGGCCATGCGCGCGATGAAGGGGGGGGGGCATAGTGGTGTGCGACTTTTTCTATCCGGCCTTTTTAGCCACCCTGGTACGCAAAGGGGGAATAGAAGCCGTTCTTATTGGAAATCTCCCAGTGCAGGCCATAGTCCTCATATTTGAGCCGCTTCGATCTGGCGACAACGAACGTTTGGCCCGGCGCAATGCACAGCGGATGCCCTTCGATCGTCACATCCTCGCCGCCCTGCCCGGCGATAGCCTCGATCTCCGCCTCGGCCACGTCGGCCACGCGCAGACGGCGCTGCTTGCCGTTGCCTTCGTAGTCTATGGGGGCGGTCTTTATGCCCAGCACATCCCCCACATGCGACACTAGCTGCGCCAGGTGACCGCCTGCCTGCCCCGTAAAGATCTGGGTCAGGGCGTTTTGTTGATCTTTGTCCGCCCGATCATCAAAATAAAGCGCAGCGCGCCATTTTACCTCTGCCATATTACCGGGAGAGTGAACAGCCAGAGCTATGTTCAATCCGTCCAAACTCACATCTTGAAAATTGCCTTTATCAACGTGCCAGCCTACCAGCGCCGTGCAATCCTCTTCGGTGGGATCGCTTAAGAAGACACAGGGACAGGCGGCGTCACAATTACATGCTTCAAAATAGGTTCCGGTAAGTTGCCATTTCTCAGTCATTTTACTTTTCTCCTTCATTTGATGGTTGGGTAATCTTCTCAAACCTGGGATTGTTGAGGAGGCACCCTGCGGTTGATTGAACTTGACCCAATTATAGAAGACACAACTTAATGGGGACTAAATAGAATTGATTAAGTGGGGGGTAAAATGGCAATCAAGTCATTAAGTTATCATATTGCCGAATAACTGTTTGCACCGGGGAGGCATTTAAGAAGGTATTACGGAGGTCTTCATCAGTGAGGTGAGCGGCGATGTGCCGGATGATTTGGCGGGCAGCGGTTAAGCTTGTTTTGGCATCTTGAGGACGCTCAACATCGGCATACAAGGCCGCCAAATGGCCACGACCTTGCCAGCAAAGGGGTTGGTAGTGGATGGCATCAGCCAACTGCACAGCGGTTTCCAGTTCGCTTGTGGCATCGCCGGCTTGCGCCAGTTTGGCCAGGGCCAACCCTTTCAATTCATGATAGAGGGCAATATACTTGCGCACCGTGGCGGACTCCGCTAGCGTCAAGCCCTCATCCATCAGCGGCAGCACAGTAGCGGGTTGGTTTAAGGCCAGCAAACACAACCCCCGCGCGTGTAGTATGCGTAGCCGCCAGCGCCAGGCGTGGAAACCAAACGCCCCGGCCTCAATCCGGGCCTGAATTTCGTTCAACATCCCCAAGGCCCGTTCCGGTTCGCCCAGATACAGCACATCGAGACAGACGTTGAGCCGGGCACTCACTTCCGGCAGTTCCTTGGCCCACTGCACGGCCAGGGTAATTCCTTCCTGGTCAAATTGCAGGGCCTGTTCAAAGGCGCACAATTCACGGTGCAGCCAGCCCAACATGTTGGGTGTCTGGACAATGAGGTAGCCGTCGCCGACCGCTTCCGCTTCAACCCGGCTGCGCTGAAAGGCATTGATGGCTTGCTGGTAATCACCATACCCGCCGTAGGCGCGTCCCAGTAGATTCTGGGAATAGGCCAGTGACGTCCGGTCTTCGAACTGGGCTAACGGTTTCAGGGCCCGCTCGATAGCGGCGATGGCCTCGGCAAACTCGCCGCGCTGGGTGTGGACAAAGCCAATCTCATTGCGGATACGGGCCGCCAAGTGGATATCGCCTAACTCGTCGCTGATGGTCTGGGCTCGGTTGATGGTGACCAGGGCGTCGTCCAGAGCGCCCTGCCCTTCCTGGATTTCGGTGAGCAGCAGCAGGTTTTGGGCAACCAGAGCCAGGTTGCCCGCTCGCTCGGCGGCAGACAACGCGGCGCGAACGTAGTCAGTGGTAACCTCGTGCTGCCGGTTAGCCAATTGGGCCCGCGTAAACAACAGGCGAGCATAACGGCCATCATCTTCATACGCTTCCGCCAATTGGATGCCTTGCTACAACACGGTCGTAGCCTGGGCCGCTTCATCCAGCAACATGAAGGCCCTGCCCAGCCCTTCGTAGGCATCCATCTCGTCGGCTGCCCCTTCCGCTAAGGCCAAGGCCCGTTCATAGTGACGAACAGCTTGTTGCAGGGCGTAGGTGTTGAGGGCCTTCTCGCCCGCCCGCAACCAATAGGCCAGGGCCTGCCCCGTGTTCCCGGCTCGTTCAAAATGATGGGCCAATAGCGCCGGGCGGTCTTCAGCCGATTGAGCCAGCGTTTCTGCAATTTGGCCATGGTACACAACTCGACGCGCCCCGCTCAGGTCGTGGTAGACTACTTCGCGGATTTTGTGGTGGCCAAAGTCGTAACCGTCTGCCGTTTCCTGCCACAATTGCCGCTGCAGCAGGTTCTCCGCCACCTCCAGCAAATCCATCTGGCTCTCGCCGGTGATGGCTTGCAGTGTGGCGAGATTGAACTCGCGGCCAAAAACAGCCATCCAGCCTAACACTTGTTGCTCCAACTGCGTTGCCAGTCGTAAGCGTCCCCGCACCGACTCCTGAATGGCTTCCGGTAAGGTGATGTTTGTCGAGAGGATGTCGGCCGGCACAGTTTTTCCCAAATCTCCCTGCTCCTGCAATGATTGAAGGATGGAAACAAGAAAGAACGGATTGCCGCTTGTTTCGCCATAGAGCCATTCAGTCCAGGTAGTGGGCACTGTTTCCAGGGCGGCCAACAGTTCATCAATGTCCATGCTTGATAGGCGATCTAGGGAGATGAAGGTCACGTACGGCTCGCGCTGGAGGTGGTGGACGAGCGTGGCCAGGTGTTCATCGGCTGTTACTTCCTCGTGGCGGTAGGTACAGGCCAGCAACATCCGTTGGCCGGACACACGCCGGGCCAGGTAGTGGAGGAATTGGAGCGTCGCTGTATCGGCCCAGTGGATGTCGTCTACATTGAGCATAAGGCCGTTTCCTCCGGCGATGGCCGACAACAAATGCACGATGGCTTGAAAGAGCCGTCCCTGCTGGTTTTCGTCTATTTTGGTGGGGACAATGGCCTGTCCTGTGGCAGTGTCGGCAATTTCCGGTACCAGTGCAGCGATTTCTCTGAGCCACACCGTGGGGAGGCCGGCAATTTGCTCCGGCCATGTCTCGTTGATGTGTCGGACCAGGTCTACCAGGGGTTGGTAAGGCATGGCCTGTTCTACCTGGTAGCTATGGGCAAAGAGCGTGGTCAAGCCCTCTTTGCCGGCGAACATCGCCGTCTCCCGCATCAGGCGGCTCTTGCCGATGCCCGACTCACCGCTGATAAAGACAACACCGCCGTTGCCCTGGCCGGCTTGGTTGACCATTGTGGTTAGTTGGCCGTATTCCCGGTCGCGGCCTACAAATGGTGTTTGCCTCAATGAAAGTGTGCCGATGTGCGTTGGTACCGGGCGTGGGTAGACCTCATCTTCGTCCACCCCGTCTACTTGGCGCCGTTGAATTTGGTGAAAGAGTTCGGTTGTTTCCTGAGCCGGTTCAACGCCGATTTCTTCCCACATCACCTGGCAGGCTTCGTCGTACAGTTGCAGGGCGGCGGGTTGTTCACCGGCACAGTAGAGGTACAGCATCAATTGCCGATAGGTGGATTCGCGGCTGTTTTCAAGGGCGAGGCTTTGGCGACACAGCCCAATAGCGTGGCGGTATTGGCCCTGGTGTGCGTAGGTTTCAGCCAAATCGGCCAGCAGGTTTAGATACTGTTCTCGTAGTTGATCGCGGGGGGCCAGCGCCCATTCTGCGTAGGGGTCATCTTCAAGGAAATCGCCCTGGTAGAGTTGTCGCGCTTTTTCCAGGGCTTCAATACAGATGGTCGGGTCTGCGGCCTGCTGTGCCGTCTGAAGGTGATCGCTAAAAGCGTCCACGTCCAGCCAGTGGTCGCTATTGGGATCAAACAGGTAGCCTTCTTCGTGCTTGATGATATAAGCAGAGGGAGTCCGTGGCGGCAAATCGGGCTCCAGCACGCGCCGCGCCTGACCGACCGTTACCCACAGATTATTTCGGGCTCTTTTTGGCGACAAATCAGGCCAGAGATACTCGATGAGCCGGTCTGCCGAAACAAGATGACCCCGCTCGGTGAGTAGGATTTTGAAGAGTTGCTTGCTCTTTGATGTAGGCCAGACCTCATCGGGAACTGCCGTACCGTCTCGCCACATACTGAAAGCACCCAAGGCCTGAATGCGCATATTCGGCACAGTGATGTCTCCTCAACATCAACATTGTCTGTGAGGTGGTCTTGGATTATACAGTCTAGCCGGCTGACGGCCAAAGTACTTCGGGGCTTGGGAATGAGAATTAAATAACTTGCCCATTTGAGCAGGACCGTATAGCTTCAAATGAGCAAGTTATTTAATCACGGTTCCTTGATCTCTAATCTTGAGGAAAGGAGTAGGATATTTTTGAACGGCCTGACTTACGAATACCAAGCTTGATACATCACTCTGCGAACATCTCTGCTAACGTCGCTAACACAGAAACTTGGGTTGGTCCATACACCCTAACTTACGTACCAAGCGCGCCTTATCCACCGTTCGGATTTGATCTAAAACGATTTGCCCTTGCTTGCCTTGAAGCTCACATGCCACCCGGCTCGGATAGGATTGGCCTTTGGTCGTCATGGGAGCCACTATCACCGCCCGGGGTACGATCATCGTTTCGGCCACCTATAGCTCATCTCTTGTTTACGTTTAGTGAGATGAATATCCATATGAAGCGGTGGCCGAAACGATGGCCAAGGCCGATCGTGCGACTACGCGGCCTTCGCCTTGTTCAGGTGCTTCATAAGGCGCGACTTGCGGCGTGCCGCGTTGTTCTTGTGAATCACGCCCTTGGACGCCGCACGGTCCAGTGCTTGGCAGGCTTGGCGTGCCATCTCCGCAGCTTGCTCCAGCTTGTCCTCAGCAATGAGCCGGCGGGTACGCTTAACGAAAGTACGCGCCCGGGTGTGATAGACGCGGTTGCGCTCGCGTCGCTTTCTGTCTTGTCGCATCCGCTTTTCAGCAGAACGTATGATAGGCAATTCTAACCCTCCCGTTTCAGTGAATCAAGCATATTTACCAGTAGGTGTAACTGCTAGGTGCAGCTGCTCAGGCCGTTACCCTCGCAGTTGCGAAATGCGGAAAAAGGGGTCGGTGGGGGGCGGCCGCCCCCCACCGACCCCTTTTTCCGGTCTATTCTTGTGTAGGCACGAAGTGCCTGAGTAATCACCGCAAATGATACATGAGATGAGTGGTTTTGTCCAGCGCAGCTTCGTCGGGGGCGCACTAAGGACTTGTTATCACGATCGCCGAAGGTCTCCTGACCGAGGCGTATACGGGCTCGGTCGGGAGACCTTCGCCCAGCAATTGTATGAGCGATTTTGTCCAGTGCAGTTTCGTCGGTATAATTGCGCCGGTATGGAAGAGAACCTTCAGTGAGTGCTCGGAGTGCTCGCGGCAGCCAGATGGCACGCGCGGCCGGCATCGTCATGGTGGCCTTCGTCCTCAGCCGTGTGTTAGGCCTGGCCCGAGAGATGGCCATCGCCCGGCAATTCGGTACGAGCCTCGAATTGGCCGCCTACCTGGCGGCGTTTCGCGTACCCGACTTCATTTTCTACCTCATTGCCGGCGGCGCTCTGGGATCGGCCTTCATCCCGACGTTCACCGAGTACCTAACCGTCGGCGGCGAGGATGAAGCTTGGGAGCTCGCCAGCGCCGTTTTCAACCTCATCGGGCTGGTGCTGACGGCGACAGCCATCGCGGCTGCCGTTTTTGCCCCGTTCCTCACGCGACTCATCGTACCCGGCTTCAATGCGGAAACGCAAGCGCTGACGGCGAAGTTGATGCGCGTGATGCTGATTGCGCCGGTGGTGTTCGGCCTGAGCGGCCTAGTCATGGGGGTCCTGCATTCACACCAACACTTCTTGTTTCCGGCCTTAGCTCCAGTCTTTTACAATCTGTCAATTATTGGGGCCGCCCTGTTCCTTGGCCCGCGCATGGGTGTCCAAGGCCTGGCGGTCGGCGTGGTCGTTGGTGCCTGNCTACACTTGCTGATTCAGGCGCCCATACTGCTGCGCGTCGGCGCCCGCTACACGCCGGCTTTTGGGTGGAACCACCCCGGCGTGCGTGAGGTAGGCCGGCTCATGGCACCGCGCATTCTGGGTCTGGCTGCTGTACAGCTTAACTTCATCGTGAACACCATCCTGGCCTCCGGGTTGGGGGCGGTTGCGCTGCCGGCCCTCAACTATGCTTGGCTCCTGATGATGCTGCCGCAGGGCGTTGTCGCCATGGCCCTGGCGACGGTGGCCTTTCCTACCTTCTCAGAGCTGGCTGCACGCGACGACTGGGCCGGTTTGCGTGACACGCTGTCGTCCGTCCTGCGCACGGTGCTGTACCTGGCGGTGCCGGCCAGCGTCGGGCTCCTGATGCTGCGTACCCCGCTGATCGAGGTGGTTCTCGAGCACGGCGCGTTTACTGATGCTTCGACCGATGCGGTGGCATTCGCCCTGCAATTCTACGCTGTGGGGCTCTTTGCCCACGCTGCTGTGGAAATCGTTGTCCGCGCCTTCTACGCCTTGCACGACACCAAGACACCCGTAGCTATCGGGCTGGGCGCGATGGCCCTCAACGTCGTGCTGAGTCTCATCTTGATCCGGCCCCTATCATTCGGCGGGCTGGCTCTGGCAAACGCTTCAGCCACCATCGGCGAGATGGCAATTCTCGTGTGGATCATCCACCGCCGGCTGAGTGGCGTCGACGTCCGGCGCTTCGCCGGCACGGTCGTGCGGATCGCGGTGGCCGCTGGCTTGATGGCCGCTACGATATTCGGCTTTGCGGAAGGCTTGCCGGCCAGCGATCCTTTGCTCACTACTGCAGGCGCCATCAGCGTTGGCGTGGTGCTCTACGTCGGTGTGACTATCTTGATCGGCTCCGAAGAGGTTGAGGCCCTCTTACGCTTGGTGAAACGTCGAGTATCCACGAGCGGAACGTGATGCAGGTGGTGTCTCGAGCCCCTGCGAGGTTCTTTTATGCTCGTCAAGTGTGCTCGTCTATGCTCGTCAAGTGTGCTCGTCTATGCTCGTCAAAGGTCTCCTGACCGAGACGTAGGGGGGCATCGAGGCCGCACGCAGCTTGGGAGACCTCCAGCTTATCAAGATAGTAACTACTCAGGCACTTCGTGTCTACACAAGAAGAGGCCGGAACGGTCACTGGGCTTCGAGCGTTTAATATCTTTGGAACCTGAACGGACACAGCAAGATATCAAGGAGAACACTTTTGACGCTAGACAAGATCCCGAGATGGTCCCGCCCCATCGTCCGGTTGAGCCTGTCCACCGGCCTGATCGTGGCTGCCTGGCTCCTGGCAACGTGCGGTGGTCCGTCCAGGGGCACAGCGGCCGGCGGCCAAGTCTTGGTCGAGTACCGGCGGACGGGCGGTATCGCTGGCCTGGATGATCACCTCGTCATTGAATCCGATGGGCAGGCGACCCTGGCGAGGAAGGGCGGACAGCGTGAGACGTTCGCGGTGGAAAAAGACACGCTGGCCAACCTGCGAGAGATACTTGATGAGGTCGGGTTTTTTGAACTCGAGGACGAATACCGCCCGGAGCGCCTCATCCCCGACGCACTGTCGTATCAAATCACTTACCAGCAGGGCGGTCGCCGGCACACGGTGGAGACAACCGATGGGTCCATTCCGGAAGAAGTGATGCCCATACTCGATGAGCTGAACCAGATCATCGCCGAACACTAGCGCTGTATCGGAACCCATATGTTCGCCTAGGGTCTCCTGACGCGGATGCGGGGGAGGAGCATCGGTCGGGAGACCGCCACTCAAAGAAGGAGAGACCCATGAACTACGGCCTATTTCTCAAACGTCTACTGTTCATCATCGTGGTCATCCCCCTGCTCCTCCCCCGCACCACCGCTGCAGTAGGGTCATCCAACCCTACGCCTGATCTGACTAGTCTAAGGGATGCCTCAATCCAGCCGGTAACCGTCACCTGGGACCCCCACACAAGAGGGCCGGCCTTCGTCACTGGCCAGTTCCCCAGCGGTACGCGTGCCTCCGAGCTGGCCGTCGAGCCCCTGAGCGCGGCACAGCGTTTCCTGACTCGCCACGCAGCCGCCTTCGGCATGCGGGACCCAGCGCGGGAGTTCACGCTGATAGATGCCGAGGTCGATCAACTAGGCATGACACACCTGCGCCTGCAGCAAGCCTATCAGGGTGTGCCCGTGATGGGCGCTGATCTCCGGGTCCACTTCGACTCAACGGGCCAGTGGGTGACGGCCATCAACGGCGACTACCTCGCCGGCATTGAGCTCCCGACCGCAAAGCCGAGTATTCGGGCGAAGTCAGCGGTACGCACTGCCCGCGCGAGCCTCCCGAAGGGCCGGGTCGGCCAGCCGGCGCAGCTCGTGGTGGTCGACGGCCGGCTGACGCCCGCTGTTACAGGCGCTCACCTGGCCTGGCGGATCGAGTTGTACGACCATCGAGTGCCGGCCCGCAACATTTACCTGATCGACGCCCACACGGGTCTGATCCTCGACAGCTACAACGGGCTGACCACAGGGCGGGATCGGCAAACCTACACCGCCAACCATGAACGAGTGCTGCCCGGCACCCTGTGGTTGACGGAAGCCGGCCCCGTTGAGGGAGAATCACCCGACGCCGATGGCTTGAACGCTCACGAGTTCGCCGGGAATACATACGATTACTACTGGGACACGCACAGACGCGATAGCTATGACGACGGCGGAGCCACGTTGATCGCCACGGTCCACTACGGTGAAAGCTACCCGAATGCCTTCTGGAACGGATCTCAGATGGTCTACGGCGACGGGTATGCCAGCGCCAATGACGTCGTCGCTCACGAGCTCACGCACGCCGTCACCGAATATACAGCCAATCTGACCTATCAGTATCAGTCGGGGGCGCTCAACGAGAGCTTCTCCGACATCTTCGGCGCCATGGTGGACCGGGGAGACTGGCTCATGGGCGAGGACCTCCCCATCGGTGCCATTCGCAGCCTGGCCGATCCGCCGGCGTACCAACAACCTGGTCATCTGGATGATTACAATACAACCTGTTCAGATAACGGCGGCGTGCACATCAACAGTGGCATTCCGAACAAGGTGGCTTATCTGATGTCAGAGGCGCTAGGTCGATCAACTGCTGAACAGATCTTTTATCGCACCCTGACCTACTACCTGACGTCCAGCTCTGAATTCAACGACGCGCGTGCCAGCGCCATTCAATCGGCTGAAGACCTTTTCGGCACCGACAGCGCCGAGGCAGTTACGACCGCCTTTGCGGCTGTGGGGCTCGATGGCGTGCGCGTGCCGCCGGAGCATTCGTGCGACTGCGCGGCCTCGCTGACGCTGAATGATCGTTCGTTGTTCAGCGATATGAAGTTTGCTATTCGAGCTACCACGACCTTGTACCGCGCCCGCGACGAGTTGCTGAGCGCCACGCCGGCCGGCCAGCGCTACATCGACCTGTACTATGCGCACACCGGACAGATCAGCCGGCTGCTCGCCAAGGACCCGCGTCTGCGCGCCGAGGCGGCCCGCACACTGCGCGCCATCGTCCCCGGCCTAGCAGCACTGCTCGACGGCAACGGCGACAAGGTCATCGTCACACCCGAGATGATCCAACAACTTCAAGCTTTGTTGGATCGCCTGGCGGCTGCTGACCCGGCCGGTGCGCTGGCCAAGACCATCGCCGGCGAGAGATCGCGGATCGAACTGGAGAGTCTGGCCGGCCTCACCTTCGAGGAGGCTTGGCGAGCCATTTCAGACAGTCGAACTTAGGGCGTACGCCCCAACAGGAGATTTGGCGGTCAGCATGCCGAGCGACGTCCCGAGCCCGACGAGGGGTAGCCGCTCGAAGAGGGCGTATCGAGGTGTGCTGACCGTCCGAGAATCATGCTGAGTAGGCGTCAGCCGTATCGAAGTGTGATTCTCGGACGGTCAGCACGCGAATTCGCGCCAAATCCCGAATTGCTGTAAGACGTATGTTCCGATTTTGCGACGCACTGATGTTATGCTAAAATAGCTATCCAGACACACAACAGATGGGGGTCACGTTTGGGGGTCACGTTTGCAAGTAGTGTTCTGGAATCGAATTAAACAGCCAAGGCCTGACAGTGAAACGGGCACTGGGGAAGAGCATTTCTTCCCAGTGCCCGTTTTTTGCGCAGTACGCCTACGAAAGGGCACAGCAGACGCCATCGGGCTTTGAGGATGAGGCATCCGAGGATGAGGCATCCATTGTAGATGAAGGAGGGAGAGAAAAGCGACATGCTGAAAGACCGACCCAGACTTTTCGACCTGGATGATCTGGAACAGAAACCAACCACGGGCAACGGCTTCTACGGCAAGGATATCCTGTCCGTGAAACAGTTCGACCCGGACAGCCTGGCCTATATCTTCGATGTCGCTGAAGAAATGCGCGAAATGGTCCGTCGTGTTGGCGGGGCAGATCTGCTGAAGGGCCACGTGCTGACTTGCCTGTTCTACGAGCCCAGCACACGTACATCGTCAAGCTTCATCGCCGCCATGGCGCGCCTGGGCGGTGGCATCATCCCCATCACGCAGGGTGTGCAGTTCTCCAGCGTCTCCAAAGGCGAGTCTCTGCCCGATACCATCCGCACGCTCGAACAGTACAGCGACGTTATTGTACTGCGCCACCCCGATGAGGGCTCGGCTAAAATGGCGGCCGACTATGCCGCGATCCCAGTAATGAACGCCGGCGACGGAACCGGCGAGCACCCCACCCAGGCTCTGTTGGACCTGTTCACGATTCAGGACGAACTCGACCGCATCGACGGCCTCCACATAGCCATGGTGGGCGACCTGCGCTTCGGCCGCACGGTCCACTCTCTGACTCGCCTACTTGCCCAGTACAACGTCAAGCTCTCCTTCGTTTCACCCGAGATCCTGCGGCTGCCGCTGGTGATCATGAACGACGTGCGCGACGCCGGCCTCGACGTCCGCGAGACCCACAGCGTCGCCGACATTATCGAGACAGCCGATGTGCTGTACGTCACGCGCGTGCAGAAAGAGCGCTTCTCGGAGCTGAGCCAGTACGACGCTGTTAAAGACTACTACACCATCACGCCTGAACTGATGGAGCGCGCCCAAGACAACATGGTCGTCATGCACCCGCTGCCGCGTGTCGGCGAAATCGCGTACAGTGTCGACGGCGACCCGCGAGCGGCCTATTTCCGGCAGGTTCAGAACGGCATGTACATCCGCATGGCGCTGCTGGCCGCAGTTCTTGGCAAAGCCTAGCACTGTGCAAAGGAGCAGGGGAGGGGAGGGGAGAGCGACCAGACCCGGTAAATCGCAATCCAGGTTCGTAGTCAGCCACGGAGGCGAAGCCGGAGTGGCGTCCCGGCGTCCTGCGGTACCACGACGGCACTCCACTGCGTTCCGGACGGATGTGCGCATCCGCGCTCACTACGAACGGGCTTTGCGCTTTACCGAACCTGGATTGCGATTTACCAAATCGACCTGCAAACTGAGGGTACACCTTCGGCGGTTGATCACTTGAGATGACGAGGGATACGGAGATGAGCAAGGATTTCTTTAGCACGCTCAAAGCCACAATCGAAGAAAACGATAGCCTGCTCTGTGTGGGACTGGACCCGCGGTCCAGGCGAATTCCGGATGGAGATGTGCTGGCTTTCAATCGACGGATCGTCGACGCGACGGCTGATCTGGCATGTGTCTACAAGCCCAACTTCGCTTTCTACGAGGCGCTGGGCCTCGACGGACTGGCAGCTCTGAAGGCGACTATCGCGTACATCCACGCTCGAGGACTGCCCGTGATCCTTGACGCTAAGCGTGGCGACATCGGCGCCACAGCCCAGGCGTACGCGCGGGCCGCCTTCGACGTCTGGGGCGCCGATGCTATCACGATCAATCCGTACCTTGGCGGAGACGCCGTGGAGCCATTCACAAGCCGTGCTGACAAGGGCATCTTCATCCTGTGTCACACATCGAACCCGGGTGCAGAGGACTTGCAGAATCTGGGGGTTGCCGGCCGGCCCCTGTACGCACACGTCGCCCAACTGGCCCAGCGCTGGACCCAACACAAGAACATCGGGTTGGTCATCGGCGCTACATTTCCCGAAGAGCTCGCAACGGTGCGCGCCGGCGCGCCAGAGACGTGGTTCCTGGTCCCAGGCGTCGGCGCCCAGGGGGGTGATCTGGAAGCCGCCGTCACTGCCGGCCTCAACACTGCCGGCCACGGCCTCGTCGTCAACTCTAGCCGAGGCATCATCTACGCCGACGATCCCCGCGCCGCGGCCTGTGAGCTGCGCGACCGTATCAACGCCATCCGCCGGCGCCACACCCAATCTCCCAGCCATGAATCGCTCATCCTGGCGCTGTACGAACTGGGCGCCATCAAATTCGGCGAATTCACACTCAAGTCGGGCCTGACATCCCCCATCTACATCGATCTGCGGCTGTTGGTCAGCGACCCGGCGGTGATGCAGATGGCAACGCACGCCTACGCCGATCTGCTGTGGGATCTGACGTTCGACCGCATCGCCGGCATCCCATACGCCGCGCTGCCCATCGCCACAGCCGTCGGGCTGGAGGTCGGCCGGCCCGTCATCTACCCCCGCAAGGAGGTCAAGGGGCACGGTACAGCTCGTGCCATCGAGGGCAAGTATGAGGCCGGCGAGACAGTCGTCGTCCTGGATGATCTAATCACCACCGGTGGCAGCAAGTTCGAGGCGATTGCACCGCTGGAAGATGCCGGCCTCCGAGTGCGCGACGTTGTGGTGCTCATCGACCGCGAGCAAGGTGGCGCAGCGGAACTGGACGAGGCCGGCTATCGGCTACACAGCCTCCTCCCACTGCCATCAATTCTAGAAACACTGGAACGCCATGGGCATATCTCTAGGGAGATGAAGGCTCAAGTTGAAGATCACGTCAGGGGAGAGGTGGATCATGGACATTCGTCTCGCACAAGCTAAAGACGCGCCGGACGTCGTTCGGCTGATGGGACAGCTTGAGGCCTTTGCGCACGGTGAAGTCGGCGCCGGGCTTGAAGGTCGCTTCAAATACATGCTCACCCTGACGCACTGTCACCTATGCGTCGCCGAGGACGACGATCAGGTGATCGGTCTCATTTCGGCTGCGGTGCGTCCCACGCTGTGGCACCCCGGTCCGGTCGCCGTGATCGACGAACTCATCGTCGATCAGACGGCGCGCGGACAGGGCGTGGGCAAGGCCCTGATCAACGCCGTCGTCACTTGGGCGCGCAAGCGCGGTGCCAGCGAAATCGAGGTCAGCACAGAGAAGGACAACGAGGCCGCGCAGTCGTACTACCGAGATCGCGGCTTCGATCACGAGTCAGTGTTGCTGGAGATGGAGTGGCATCGATAGGCGATACACCGAAGATGTAGGGTGATCTATGGATCTGTCGTGTGAAGTCGTGGGCATTAAATTGAAGAATCCGTTGATCTTGGCGTCTGGCATCATGGGAACGCATGCTAGCTTGCTGGCGCGGGCCGGCCTGGCGGGTGCCGGCGCCGTCACGACCAAATCATGTGGGCCCGTACCGCGACGCGGCCACGTCAACCCGACGGTCGTCGACTGGGGCGCCGGGCTGATCAACGCCGTCGGGCTGCCAAATCCCGGCGCCGAGGCGGAAGTCCAGATGCTGTGCGCAGCCAAGGAGCGCCTGACTGCGCTAGATGTGCCCCTCATCGCCAGTCTCTTCGGCGGTACCGTCGAGGAGTTCGCCCAAGTCGCCGAGACCGTGGTGGGTGCCGAGCCGGACTTGATTGAGGTGAACGTGTCGTGTCCGAACGTCAGCTCGGAGTTAGGGGGTGATTTTCCACCTACGCCTTTCGCCAGTTCGTGTGACAGCGCCGTGGCGGTGACTCGGGCTGTCGCCGTGGCAGTGGCCCAGGCGGTGAAAGGAAGCACGTCCCGAGTTCATCGAGAGGGGACCGCGAAGGGGGGGACCGCTCCCCCCATCGCCGTGAAGCTGGCGCCGAATGTGCCGAACATCGCCGAGATCGCTCGCGGCGTGGTGTCTGCCGGCGCCGACGCGATTACGGCCATCAACACCATGCCCGGCATGGTCATCGACATCGAGAGCGGGCAACCGGTGCTGGCCAACAAAGTCGGGGGGGTGTCTGGGCCGGCTCTCAAGCCCATCGCTGTGCGCTGCGTCTACGAAATTGCCCAGGCCGTCGATGTGCCCATCATCGGCACCGGCGGCGTGAACACCGGTGCCGATGCCATCGAGATGATCATGGCCGGCGCGACGGCCGTCGGTGTGGGGTCGGCCGTCTACTACCGGGGTGTCGAGGCCTTCAGCGAGATTCTGGACGAGATGACGGCGTGGCTGGAGGAGCATGGATACGAGAGCCTAGACGAGATTCAGGGGCTGGCGCACCGAGAACCAGCCTACGGCGTGGCTCCGTCCCCGGCGCCGATCCCGAGCGTTTGAATGTTATCTCACGGACAGAAGGAAACACGGACAAAGGTAGGCATTCATCGCCTGCCGGATGCGGCCCTGCCGGATGCGGCCCAGATTCGGCGGGTGATTGACGAGAATGCGCGGACCAAGACGCTTGTCTTGGACGCCTCGATTGACGCAACCCCAGGGCAGTTTATCATGGCCTGGCTGCCTGGGTTCGACGAGAAGCCGTTCAGCCTGGCCAACGACGACCCCGTCACCATCACCGTGGCGCGGGTCGGGCCGTTCACCACGCTGCTACACGAGCGAGGAGCCGGCCTGCCTGTGCGGGGCACGCAGACAGGCGACCGCGTGTGGATCCGCGGCCCTTTCGGGCACGGCTTTGCGCTTGCCGGCGAGCGTCTCCTGCTCGTGGGGGGTGGCTACGGTGTCGCGCCCATGGGTTTCCTCGCCCGCCGCGCGCTCAAGCAAGGGTGCCACGTCACCATCGCCGTTGGCGCTCGCACGGCCGACGACTTGCTGCCAGGCGTCCTTGGGACGCACGGCGTCTTTGGGACGCACCCGGATCACGCGGCCTTGCCGTTTGTCGATCTGGGGGTTGAGCTTCACACGACCACCGAAGATGGCTCCGGCGGCCAGCAAGGGCTGGTCACCGATGCCGTGGAGCCGCTGCTGGCCGCCGGCGAGGTGGATACGGTCTACGCTTGTGGGCCGCACGGGATGTTGGTGGCGTTAGATGGGCTGTGTCGGGAGCACGGTGTGCCGGCCCAATTGAGCTGGGAGGCCTACATGCGTTGTGGCCTTGGCCTGTGCGGCTCCTGTGAGCACGACGGCCGGCTACTGTGTGTGGATGGCCCGGTGTTGGCCGGCGGCGCTGATGGGGTCTGATTTGAAGCCCACGCCGTGGTGCCTCCAGCAATTCTAATTATGGCACGAAATCGGGTGCTGGCCGTGCAAGAAGCATACTGAGTAGGCGTCAGCCGTATCGAAGTGTGCTTCTTGTGCGGCCAGCACGCTTCGATACGCTCGCTACCCTTCGA
>JAANWY010000183.1 GCA_018263655.1 Anaerolineales bacterium
GGGGCGGCCGCCCCCCACCGACCCCTTTTTCCGGACTCTTCCTGTTGTGTAGGTACGAAGTGCCTGAGTAGTCACAAGTAACGAAAAATGAGCAGTTGGGTACCGCCCAACTGCTCATTTCCGTGCTTGGTCTGTTGACGTTTCGCAAATCGCTAGAACGGAATCTCCTCTTCATCCAGGTCCGCTCCCGTCCCCTCCCCCTCCTCCTCAGCCTCAAAAGGTGCGGCGCCTCGGTCCTGCGCGCCTCCGAGGAACTTCACCGTAAAGGCTCGCACCTCGTAGGAGGCTCCAGGACTCCCGTCGCTACGCGTCCAGATCCGGGGTCCGCCCGAGTCCGGGTCGGGTTGCATCGTGCCTTCCACCAGCACCTGGCGGCCCTTGCTGAGGTACTGATTCGTCGTTTCAGCCAACCTGTTCCAACACGAGATCCGGAACCAAGTGGTCTGCTGTTGCAGCTCGCCCTGCTGATCGGTCCACTGGCGGTTGGTTGCTACTGAAAAGTTGGTCACCGGCGTCCCACTTGGTGTGTAGCGCATTTCAGGGTCGCCGCCAAGGTTACCCACAATAATGACCTTCTGATACATATTACTCCTCCCTCTTCGAGGTGACGGGGCCGTGAAGTGTCTCCCCATACGGTTTACGTCAGTTTTGACTATCAGGGTCGGTAATAGAGCAGACAGGATTCCCGTGTTTGATAATCAAAACTGGTCAATGGTCAGATTATACACGACACCGTTCGGGATGTCAAAATTGATAGAACAAACATTCGAACTGTGAGCCCTGTGAGCCGTAAACTCGACGGGCGACCGCCGGCTGCCCGATGTTCAAACGATGCTGGAATCAGAAAGCTTAAAATAAAGCTTAAAGTTCGATGAATACCCGTCCACCCCCTTGATTCTTGGGGGGTTGTGGAGTATAATGTTATTAGGTGGTGGAAAGTGGAGGATTGTGGTGATTGGGAGCGCACAGACGCTCCCAATTGCCGTTTAGGAGCTCATGGCACGTATGTTCTCTGGCGAGTTCGAGCACAGCATCGACGATAAAGGCCGGCTCATCATCCCGGCCCGTCTGCGTGTGGAACTCCCAGGAGAAGTTTTTATCACACGTGGCTTTGAAGGTTGTCTCTTCTTGTATCCCATTGATACTTGGAATGAGATGTCTGACAAGCTCAGGGGCCTATCAACGACGAACAAAGCTGCCCGATTTGTGTCTCGCCTAATGTTCCCGGGCAGCGAGACTGGCCTTGATAATCAAGGGCGCATTTCAGTTCCACCTCCACTCCGCGACCATGCAGATATTCAACTCGGCGGCGAAGTCGTCGTCCTCGGTGTCAACAATCGAATTGAGCTCTGGAGCAAGTCGCGGTGGAGGCAAATGACTCAAGAGCTGGAGCAAAACATCGCAAAACACGCTGACGCACTCGACGTTGACTTTACCTTTTAGTACATTTTAGTACATTTGACGTAACTGTTCAGGTAGCGGGGACCCTTGCGAAGGTTTGCCAATCGCTTTCGGGTTGAGGTGCCCCTCGCCAGTCGAAAATCGGCCTCTTGCCAAGGTTCTTCCTAACCTTCGCAAGGGTAGCTGAACGGTTACCATTTGACAACCGCACTTGACCAATGACAACCGCACCTGACCAACCCAATTATAATGTGTAACCGCCATAATGCAAGTGGCCAATCTGAGCCCCGTCGGTGGGACGAGTCGCCACACGTTCCGGTCCTGTACGACGAGGTTATGGCCTGGCTGTCTCCATCCTCTGCCGGCTGCTACATCGATGGTACGGTGGGGGCAGGTGGGCACGCGTGGGGAATCCTGGAGGACTCAAGCCCTGGCGGTCGTTTGTTGGGGCTCGATGCCGATCCAGCGGCCCTAGAGCTCACCCGCGAGCGACTAGGTCAATTCGGCGAGCGGGCGACGCTGACTCACGCTAACTTCGACACGCTGGGGACTGTCGCACCGCGCCATGGCTTCAAGACTGTCGATGGGATACTGCTGGATCTCGGCCTATCGTCAATGCAACTGGCTAATGCCAATCGCGGGTTCTCTTTCCAGGCCGAAGGACCACTGGATATGCGGTTTGATCCACAGCAGCCGCGCACGGCGGCCGATCTCGTCAACACTCTGCCGGCCGATGAGGTGGCCGACATCCTGTGGCGGTATGGTGAGGAGCGCTACTCGAGGCGCATCGCTCGCGCCATCGAAGCTGAGCGCCCCATCCACACCACCCAGGAACTCGTCGCCATCATCAGGCAAGCGGCGCCGGCGCGCGGGAGACTGCATCCTGCGACCCGCACCTTCCAAGCGTTGCGCATCGCTACGAACGACGAGCTAGGTGCCCTGGAGAGAACCTTGCCACAAGCGGTCGATCTGCTAGATACCGAGGGACGGCTAGCCGTCATCAGCTTCCACTCGCTGGAAGACCGGATTGTCAAGCATTTTTTCAAAAAGGCTGAGCGGGACTGCATCTGCCCGCCGGAGCTTCCGGTCTGTATGTGCGATCACGAACCGACGCTGAAGGTCTTGACCCGCAAGCCTGTCACCCCGTCAGCAGATGAGGTTCGGCGCAATCCGCGAAGCCGAAGCGCTAAGCTGCGCGTCGCCGCCCGGATCTGATAGTCAAAACCGACGACCACCTAACTTGAGCGCTGAAGACGAAAAAACGATAGAGGGGAGAGAATACAATGCCGGCGCAACTCCAGACATTGTCACTTTCACGACTCAGCCGGCTCCGCCGACAGGAGCTTGTTGAGCGCAACGTGTTGCGTCTGATCTGCCTAGGCCTCGTAGCCGTCAGCCTGGCCGGCCTACTCTACCTCACTCAGGCTAGCGCTGCCACAACCCTTTACTACGAGATCCAGGAACTTCGCCAAGACAAGGAACGTCTACAACGTACGCGAGATCGCTTGCGAGGGGACGTTGCTGCCTTGACGGCACCTAAACGCGTCAAGAGCCTAGCCCAGGATCTCGGTTTCCAGTCCACACCGCACACTGAATTCCTGCCTGGCATTAAGACGCCCGTCGTTGTCCAGCAGCCACCTCCCACCGTTCCTGCCGACAGCCCGCCTGCCATCGAGAGGCTCCTAGCTCGAACCAGTGGTTGGTTACAGGGGGCCTTGAGCGTACTTCCACCCCCGCAACAAGTCGAAGCGGGCCTGGCAGACTAATGAACCACTTATCTCTTCCAGGCGACTCAGGACAGGCCCATCGCGAGAAGTCAGAGCGGGCCGATTCCCTGGCC
Source organism: Anaerolineales bacterium (assembly GCA_018263655.1). Classification (GTDB taxonomy): domain Bacteria; phylum Chloroflexota; class Anaerolineae; order Epilineales; family JAANWY01; genus JAANWY01. Next base: position 3,242 of record JAANWY010000183.1, read on the forward strand.
ATGCGCTCACGGAAACGCCTCGTGATGCTAGCGGCGGCGCTGGTGGCGGCCGTGATCGTGATCAGCGGCCGGCTGGCCTATTGGCAAGTGATCAGCGAGGACGAAATCCTGTCCCGAGCCGACAGTCCAGTTAGGACACTCATGCCGCGTCGGGGCGCTATCTTCGATCGGCGCGGGTACCCGCTGGCTGTTGAGTCATACACCTACGCGATTTCTGCATCGCCGAATCAGATCGAAGACCCAGCGGAAGTCGCACGCCAGTTGGCCAAATGGCTAGACCCGTCCATGGAAGAGATATGGAACGCCATTCGGGACTCCAAAAAGCGATATGCGCCCTTGGCCCGCAACGTCGACATCCCGACAGGCGAAGCCATTGAGGCCCTGGCCTTGGATGGGATCAATGCGACAAAGGAATCTCAGCGCAGCTACCCTAACGGCGCACTGGCCGGCCACCTTTTCGGATTTGTGAATCAGGAAGGCCGGGCCAGCTTCGGTCTGGAAGAGTACTACGACCGTGAGTTGCGGGGCCGTAAGGGAAGCTCGGGGGGGGCGGGCCTGCAGCACCGGCTCAGGCCGGCCCAAGATGGGTATGACCTGGTGCTGACCATCGATCGCGTCATCCAAGCGATGGTAGAAGAGAAACTGGCGGCCGGCGTCGAGGAGTATTCCGCTACTGGCGGGACCGTCGTCGTGATGCAGCCTGAGACCGGGGCAATCCTCGCCATGGCCAGCTACCCCCCGTTCAACCCGAATGAATACGCGACCACGCCAGAGGAGCAGTGGCTCAACCCGGCTATCGGCGCACAGTACGAACCGGGCTCGGTGGTCAAAGTGCTGACCTTGGCAGCCGGCCTCGATGCTGGCATCGTCGCACCCGACAGTCACTACGACGACAGAGGCACAATCACATACGGTGGCGTCGAAATCAGCAACTGGGATCTCATCGCTCACGGTAGGACCTCTATCGCCCGCATGTTGCAGCTCTCGCTAAATCTGGGTGCCGTCCACATCGCCGAGGCCCTGGGTCGCGCGCGATTCTATGACTATATGCAAGCCTTCGGTTTGGGACAGCCGACGGGCATCGACCTGGCCGGCGAGACCCCAGGACTGCTGCGCACCCCCACCGATCACCCCTGGCATACGGCTGACCTGGCCACCAACAGCTTTGGGCAAGGCATGGCAACAACGCCGCTACAGATGGTGTCTGCCGTGGCTGCCATCGCCAATGATGGGGTACTGATGCGCCCACGTGTCGTTGATCGCATCGTAAATGGCGAAACCGTCGTGCGCCAGAATAGGCCAACCGAAATCCGGCGGGTCGTCTCCGGGAAGGCCGCCAACGAAACAAGCGAGCTGATGGTATCCGTAGTGGAAGAGGAAGTCACGCAGGCCATTCTATCCAACTACACCGTAGCCGGCAAGACGGGAACCGCCCAGATACCCACTCCCGACGGCTACCACCCGGACGATACTATCGGGTCCTTCGCCGGGTTCGCGCCGGTAGACGATCCGCAATTCGTCATGTTGGTCAAACTCGATCGTCCAAATCTTCATCGCGGCTCCTGGACAGCTGCGCCACTGTTTCGCGAAATCGCGGTCGAGCTGCTTCAGTTACTCGGTGTGCCACCGGACAACGTTCGGTTGGCGAGGAAGTAGCATCCGATATGTTGTCAGTCGTCGATTGTATTGACTTCCTGATCAGTCCTCCCAACGGACCAACCGTCTTTGACGGGCAGGCAGAGACGGTTGTCCGCGAGGTGACGTTCAGCGATGTCGTCATCGACTCGCGGGAGGCACAGCCTGGCTCGCTGTTCGTCGCATTGCCCGGCGAGCAGGTCGATGGCCACCAATTTGTCGCCGAGGCACTGGCCAACGGGGCTGCCGGCGCGCTAATTCACGAGGACGTCGAACTGAATCCGCAGCCGGCCGTCGTCGATGTGCGCCGAACGCTGGCCCCGACCCTACTGGCGAATTTGGGTGGCCCTGTGTTGCTCCGGGTGGAAGACACGCTCGAGGCCCTGCAACGGATCGCAGCCGGCTGGCGGGCGAGATTCCCGGTCCGCGCCATCGGAGTCACGGGCAGTATCGGCAAGACAACCACTAAGGAAACGGTAGCAGCCGTCCTCGGCCAACGCTACGACACCTTGAAAAGTGAAGGGAATCTCAACAACGAGATTGGGCTCCCGTTGACCTTACTGCGCTTGCGCCCGCGACACGAACGAGCCGTGCTGGAGATGGGCATGTACAGTCTGGGCGAGATCGCGGAGCTGGCAGCCATCGCCCGGCCCCACATCGGCGTCGTTACCAACATCGGCCCGGTGCATCTGGGGCGTCTGGGCTCTCTGGAAGCCATTGCCAACGCCAAGGCAGAATTAGTCGAGGCCTTGCCGGCCGACGGTACAGCGATACTCAATGCAGATGCCCCCCTGGTCACGGCCATGGCCGAACGTACAGAGGCCGATGTCTTCACCTACGGTCTCGATCCAGGGGCAAACCTGTGGGCAGACGAGATCGATAGCTTGGGGCTCGATGGGATCAGTTTTCGACTGCACCACGGCGACGAGAAGTTGCACGTGAAGGTCCCGATGTTGGGCCGGCACAGCGTGCACACCACCCTCGCCGCCGCCGCCGTTGGCCTCGCAGACAATCTCACCTGGCAGGAGGTACTGGACGGCCTGCAGGAACCGCGCGGGCACCTGCGCCTCGTCGTCGTAGCGGGGATCAATGGCTCGACGATCCTGGATGATACTTACAACGCGGGCCCTGAATCAACGCTCGCGGCCCTGAATCTGCTGGCCGACCTGAACGGTCGGACAATTGCCGTGCTAGGCGACATGCTGGAGCTGGGCGCGCTAGAGGCCGAAGGCCACGAGAAAGTCGGTGTGCGGGTCGCCACCGTTGTGGACAGACTGATCACTGTGGGTGATCTGGGTCGCACGATGGGCGAAGCTGCTTTGAAAGCCGGCATGCCGTCCGATCACGTACGCTTTGCAGCGCACAACGCTGAAGCCATCGAATATCTGCGCGAGACGCTGCAACCCGACGACACGGTTCTCGTCAAGGGCTCTCGCGCCCTGCAGATGGAGGAGATTGTGGCAGCGATTGCGAGTTCCGGCGAGAGTCCCTCCGGCGAGAGTCCCTCCGGGGAGAGTCCCATCGGATGAATTCGCCGGCTGACACTGAAAAGACCCGGCAGGGTCGCTAATGACTGATCATTGACAATGGCCGAAATCTATCCCTGGTCGTACGCCCTGGTTCTGGGCACCATCTCGTTCCTGTCAGCAGTGATCTGGGGTGGTCCCCTGATCAACCATCTTCGCCAGCGAGGCATTGGCAAAGGCATTCGCATCGACGGGCCGAGCCGGCATCAGGTGAAGACCGGCACACCTACGATGGGCGGACTGCTGTTTCTGGTCCCGGTGTTCGTCATCACCGTGGTGTTGAACATTGTCAACTTGTTGGGGTTCAACATCATCGGGCAGTCCATCCTGATGCCGCTGAGTGTGATGGTCGCTTACGGCACTCTCGGCGCCATCGACGACTTGGCCGGCTTGGCCGAGGCCGGCGACTCGAAAACGCCGGCCGGCGTCGGGCTCCTGGCGCGTCACATGTTCATGTGGCAAGCGGCTATCGCCATCGCCGTCGCGCTGAGCCTGCACTTTGGCCCGACGGACCTACGAAGTCTGGCTCTACCAACAGTGCCGGAGCGCATCGAGATCGGTTTGTGGTGGATTCCCGCCGCGGTATTCATCATCGTGGGCACGGCCAATGCCGCGAATATCAGCGATGGATTGGATGGGTTGGCCGGCGGACTTGGCGCCATTGCGTTCATTGCCTTCGGCGCGATCGCCTTCCAGCAGGGGCAGATATTCCTGCTACGGTTCTGTTTGACCGTCGTGGGCGCTCTTCTGGCATTTCTATGGTACAACGCCTATCCGGCCGACTTGTTCATGGGCAACACTGGCTCGCTGGCCATGGGAGCCACGCTGGCCGTCGTGGCGCTCATGACTGGCCAGTGGTTGATGTTGCCCATCGTGGGAGTAGTCTTTGTGGCCGAAGTCATATCAGACATCCTGCAAATCGCGTATTTCAAGTTTACGGATGGCGATCGCCTATTCCGGATGGCGCCCATTCACCACCACTTCGAGCTGTTAGGGTGGTCGGAAGTCCAAGTCGTCCAGCGATTCTGGCTAATCGGGATGCTGGCCGCTATGTTGGGTATTGCATTGGCATTGCTATGAAACACGGGTGACAGATCGAGGGTTGAAGGTGGTAAGCGTTCAGCCAGTGGTGACCCTTGCGAAGGTTTGCCAATCGCTTTCGGGTTGAAGGGTCCCTCGCCAGTCGAAAATCGGCCTCTTGCCAAGGTTCTTCCTAACCTTCGCAAGGGTGGCTGAACGATTAACGATATACAACCGAAGAACGATGTCCCTGCCCAAGATGACGTATACAGAATCGTACACAGAATCGTACACAGAATCGAGTAACGGTATACTCGGTCCGACTTCCGGAGCGGCTCGCGCTACACCCTCTGCCGTAGTGATCGGCATGGGGGTCGAGGGTGGATCGCTGGCGCGCTACTTCCTGAAACAAGGCGCGGACGTTACGGTCCATCACTGGATGCCGCTGGAGGAACTCGAAGATGATCCTCAACTCGGACCGCAGTATCGCGAATTGCGAGCCGCCGGCGCCAGCTTCAGCACCGGTGACGCCTATTTGACAGGCCTCACCCGGCACGCCGTCGTCGGCATCTTGCAAAGCGCTTTCACCTACAAGTATCCAGAAAATCGAGCAGCGCTGGAGGAAGTCCGCGACCTGGGCATCCCCTTGGTCACGAATCTGTCCATCTTCTTTGAGCAGTGCCCGGCGCCCATGATTGGGGTGACGGGCACCAATGGGAAGAGTACGACGACCGAGATGGTAGCCGGCATCCTGGAGCGCGGGTCGCGCCAGGTCTGGGCCGGCGGCAACTTGGGCGCATCGCCATTGGATGTCTTGGACGACCTGACACCTGACGACCTGGTGGTGCTCGAGTTGAGCAATTACCAACTCGAGTTCCTGGATGAGAGCCCCTGGCTCGCGGCCGTGACCAACATCGCGCCGGATCATCTGGTGGACTACGACGGTGACTACAAGGCCTACAAAGCAGCGAAACGGCGCATCATAGATTTCCAATCGCGCCACGACTGGGCCGTGCTGAACCACGATGACCCTATCACCCGCGCCTGGCTTACAGCGTGCCAGGCACAACCATTCCCGTTCAGCCGGCAGACGACGCTGGAGAGCGGAGCCTGCGTTCGCGACGACAGGATTGTGGTCATTCGGGAAGACGACGAGCTGAGGCTGTGCCAGGTCAATGCACTGCCGGCGCGCGGTGGCCACAACGTGGAGAACGCGCTGTGCGCAGCAGCGATCGGCGCCTTGTCCGGCATCCCGGGCGGCGACATCGCCTCGGCTCTGCTCGAATACGCGCCAGGCGAGCATCGTCTGGAGTTCGTCGGTGAATGGAGCGGCATCCAGTTCTGGAACGACTCCAAGTCGACGACGCCGGCCTCGACGGTCGCCGCCCTTCGCGCTTTCCCGGGGCGTTCACTGATCTTGTTGGCCGGCGGGCGGGACAAAGGCCTGCCGTGGGGCGAACTAGCGCGGATCATCAATGAGGCGTGCAAAGAAGTAATCGTCTTCGGCGAAGCGCGGGACACTTTGGCCCGGGCCTTCGCAACGCCCGGCGCGGAGCTTGCAACCGAGCTGACGATCAAGAAATGCGCTACGCTGGACGAGGCCGTCGAGACTGCTATTCGCGACGCAGGAGTGGGTGACATCATTTTGCTATCGCCGGCTTGCACTAGCTTCGACGCATTCGACAACTACGCCGCGCGCGGCCGGCACTTCAAAGAGCTAGTGAGCCTTTTATGACGAAGGATGACGCGCGATCGCGTTCGCGACACTCGGCACGACACGGTGGGGTCGACATGACATTGATCCTTTCAGTGGCAACGTTGCTCGCTGTGGGACTGATCATGGTCTATAGCACAACGTATGCCCTCGGGTTTCGACTGTACCACAATCCCAACTACTTCCTGTTTCGCCAGGGACTGTGGGTTGTCATCGGCACAGCCGCGCTGCTCGTGATGACGCGCATCGAGTACACTGGCTGGCAACAAGTCTCCGTGCTGGTAATGGCCGGCGCTCTATTCATCCTGGCTATTCTCCTCGTCTTCGGTGGAGAACGATTCGGCGGCCGGCGCTGGTTCTTCGGTGGATCGGTCCAGCCCTCAGAGCTGGCCAAGCTGGCCGTGGTCATCTACATCGCCGATTGGCTATCATCGAAAGGCGAACAGATTCGTGATGTCACGTACGGGTTGATCCCGTTCGCCATCTTGATCGGTGTTGTGACGGGTCTCATCTTGCTACAGCCGGATTTTAGTACATCGATGCTGATTGCAGCCACGGCCTTCGCCATGTTCTTCGTGGCCGGCGCCGAAGTGAAACAGCTAGCCATCAGTTTTCAGATCGGAAGAGCGTCCGTGGCCCTTTTGATTTTGCAGGCGCCATACCGCCTGGAACGGATTGCGGTATTTCTGGACCCAATGAACAGCGACCCTGGCGAGGACGGCTATCAGGTCATCCAAACTCTCCGTGCCCTGGTGAGGGGGGGTGTCGCGGGGCAGGGGCTCGGTAACAGCCAACAGAAACTGGGTGCACTGCCGGCTGCGCACACTGATGCGATCTTCGCCGTGCTCGGCGAGGAGCTGGGACTGTTCGGCGGCCTGATCGTCATCGGGCTATTCGCAATCCTCGCCTATCGTGGTTTTCGCATCGCGCACAACGCGCCTGACACATTCGGTATGATGCTGGCCACCGGTGTGACAACGTGGCTAGCATATCAGGCCCTGATCAATATCGCCGTCGTCACCTCGACGATACCCTTCACGGGGATTCCGCTGCCGTTCATCAGTTTCGGTGGCTCCTCCCTGGTGACGTCGATGGCGGGCGTCGGCTTACTCCTGAACATTTCCAAACATGCAGCGACGGAGCGAGATGCGCGTACTCCTGTCCGGCGGCGGAACAGGGGGGCACATCTACCCAGCCCTAGCGGTTATTGATGCGCTAACAAGCGATGTGCTAAGAAGCCTACCAATCCCCCTAGGCAGAGGTCGGGGTTCGGCTGGGTTCGAGACACAGCAGCAGGGCACCTCACCCACCCGTCTCGAACCCGGCCCCCCAACCTCCTCACCAAGCCGAGGGGGAACAGAACCACCCATCGATCTGCTGTGGGTTGGGAGTGAGGGCGGCATGGAGGCCGACGTCGTCTTGCAGGCCGGCATACCGTTCGAGGCGCTGGACGTCGCCGGCCTGCGGGGCAGAGGGCTGGTGCAGTTGATGCGCAACCTGGCCCTCATGGTCCGTGGGGCGCTGAGGGCGTACAAGATCATCGATCGCTTTCAGCCTGACGTGACCTTCGTCACCGGCGGATACGTTAGTGCACCCGTCGTACTGGCCAGCCGCGCCCGACAGGTGCCCGTCGTGATCTACCTGCCCGATATCGTACCCGGGCTGGCGATCCGAAGCTTGGCGCGACTGGCAACGCGCATAGCCGTTTCGTTCGAGGCGTCACGGCAATATCTGCCGGCCGAGAAAGTCGTCGTCACGGGCTACCCGGTTCGGTCCGAATTCTATACGCGGGACCGCACCGGTGCCCAACAGAATTTGGAACTTGATCCAGGTCTCAAGACACTACTGGTCTTCGGGGGCAGTCGCGGCGCGCGGCGCATCAATAGAGCCGTCGCGGCAACATTGGAAGGGTTACTCGAATTGGGACAGTTGATACACGTGAGCGGCCAACTCGATATCGCAGACATGGAGCGACGTCGCGAGACGCTGCCCGCAACCTTGAGCAGCCGATACCGGCTCTTCGCCTACTTGCATGAGGAGATGGTGGATGCACTGGTTGCCGCCGATCTGGTCGTCTCGCGAGCCGGCGCCGCGACGCTGGGCGAATTCCCGGCGGTGGGTGCGCCGGCGGTGCTGGTGCCTTATCCCTATGCCGGCGCTCACCAAGCCGATAACGCAGCGGTGTTGGCGGAGGCCGGCGGCGCCGCCGTCGTTTCAGATGCTGAGCTGACCGGTGAGCGGCTTATGGACACGACTCGTGAGCTACTGACGGACGAAGATCGACTGGCCCACATGCGGGCGAACATGGGCCGGCTGGCGACGCCGGACGCGGCGCAGCGGATTGCTGGATTGCTGCGAGAAGAATCGCCCGCCGGAGGGGCGCGCTGATGCGCACGCTGATGCGCACGATTGCACTTAGCGGCGGAGGTGTGATTGGCACCATCATGGGCGACGAGACCGTCCAGTTGATGCCGCTGGAGTTGATCGTGCTCTTCTCTGCCCTGTTCATCGTCGTTGGTTTCATACGCGGTGTCCGGGCCGAGGGCTGGATCACAGCCTTTATCGTGTTCGCATTTGTGATCTTGCGGATAGCGGGCGATACGCTGACCACATGGGCCAACCGGATCTACAAGCTATCCCGCTTTGGGTTAGCCGGCGGCATCATCGCCGAGAACCCGGTCGAAATCTGGGAAGAGACCGTCAATATGTCGCCCCTCATCGAAACCGATGTCGAGAAAGTGCTGTTTCGCATGGCCTTGTTCCTGGCCCTGTATCTGCTCGGTTTAGTCGCCGGACGCATCGCCGTGAAGCGGGTGCTGGTACCTGTGGGCTTCGGGTTGATTCGAGAGCTACCAGACTTGGGGGAGCGGCTGCTCGGTGCGGTATTAGGCGCCGTGAATGGCTTCTTGATCGCTTTCTTTGTGCTCCCGCGCGTACTGCCGGCGCGGAAAGAAACCGTCATCGTCGTTCCGGAGACTAGCGTTGTGACAGATTTTATGAACGAGAATGTAGTCAATGCTGCCTTCGCGGTCGTGGTCATCATCATTCTGCTGGGCTTGATGGCCACAGGCGGAATCCGACAGAGATAGTGAAGGGAACCCATCAACCGTGGCACCGATTGAGGCATACTTCATCACGCTTGTAGTGGTGTTCGGCGTGGTAGGTTGGGTGCGAACCTTTCCAAAGGAACTCGGGGTCACGTTGCCGGTTTTGTTTGGCATGTACATCCTGGTCAAGTTCGATCAACGCTTGCTAGCGCTGATGAACCAGGTATACGAGTTTCGTGGGACGCCCGATGAGGGCTTCATCATCTTCAACATCTACCTGATTTTCATGCTGTTCATTACGCTCATTTCGTATGAGGGTGAGACCCTGGACTTTTCCGGCAGTCCCCCGCTGGGGATCACCGGAACCTTACTAAACATCGGGAGTGGGCTATTCAACGGGTATCTAGTAGTTGGCACAATCTGGTTTTACCTGGATGAGCTGGACTACCCAATCCGCGGGCTCGGGCTATTCGAGCCGCCGCTCAGTGACCTCGCCGCAGCGCTGGTGCGGTGGCTGCCCCAAAATGTCCCGCCGGAAGGACGGGCAGACGAGTACTTCTTGGCACTCGGTGTGCTATTGGTGATTCTGCGGGTCCTTCGATAAGGAGCACTGTGCTGATTTGGTCTAGACGAATGATGACTACTCAGGCACTTCGTGCCTACAAAAGGAATATGCGGAAAAATGGGGTCGGTGGGGGGCGGCCGCCCCCCACACCCCCATCTTTTCCGGATTTCTCAACTGCGAGGGCGATAGCCTGAGTAGTTACGACGAATGATTGCAGGACGATGATTGCAGGACGATGATTGCAAAACGATGATTGCAAAACGATGATTGCAAAACGATGATTGCAAAACGATGATTGCAAAACGATGATTGCAAAACGATGATTGCAAAACGATGATTGCAGGAGAATGATTGCAGGACCAAGCATCCATTTCGTCGGCATCGGTGGTATCGGGATGAGTGGCCTGGCGAAGGTCTTGATCGAGGCCGGCTACTCCGTCTCGGGCTGCGATCGCCAGCGCTCGCACATCACCGCGCGACTGTCCGAACTGGGCGCCACGATCTACGAGGGACACAGCGCTGCTCACGTGGCCGGCGTCGATCTGCTGGTGATCTCCTCGGCCATCCCGGACGATAACGCGGATCTGGTGGCAGCCCAGCGATGCGAGGTACCGGTGGTGAAGCGAGCGGAGTTGCTGGGTCACTTGATGAAGGACCGGAAGGGTGTGGCGGTGGCCGGTACGCACGGTAAGACGACGACCACCGGCATGATCGCCTGGATTCTGGAAGAGGCGGGCCTGGGTCCAACAATCTTTGCCGGCGGCGAACTGGTCAACCTGGACACCAACGCCAAGCGCGGCCAGGGGCCCTATGTCGTGGCCGAGGCTGATGAATACGACTATGCTTTTCTAGAGCTCGCGCCGGCCGTGGCCGTCGTCACCAATATCGAAGCCGATCACCCTGACATCTTCGAAGACCTGGATGCAGTGATAGACACATTCGCAGCATTTCTCGATCGGGTTCAACCGGACGGCCACGTGATCGCTTGCGCCGATGACGTACATGTGCAGCAGCTCACCGCAGAGCGGGGCCGGGTGACGACTTACGGTCTCACCCAGCCGGCGGACTGGCAAGCACAGGATATCAAATCGAACGGCCGACTCCAGACCTTCGCCGTTCATCACCGGGCGCAGTCGCGAGGTGAGTTTCGCATCCACCTACCGGGGACGCACAACGTCTCGAATGCACTGGCCGCTATCGCTGCCGCCTCAACCATCGGCGTCGATCTGGAGGCAGCGCGAGCCGCACTGGCCGGCTTTCGGGGTACGCGCCGGCGATTCGAGGAAAAGGGACAAGTCCACGACGTCATCGTGATCGACGATTACGCACACCATCCGACCGAAATCCAGGCGACGCTGGCCGCCGCGCGCCAGCGCTACGGCGGGCGGACGCTCTGGGCAGTGTTCCAGCCGCATACTTACAGTCGTACGCGGGCGCTGTTTGACGATTTCGCAAATAGCCTCACCGGCGCTGACCACGTGGTCATCACCGACATCTACGCGGCACGAGAGCAAGACACATTGGGCATACACTCACAGGATTTGGTCAGCCGAATGCGATCAGAGCCGGCCGGAGGCGACTACGAGAGTTTGATGCACATCGCGAGCCTGGAGGATGCAGCCACTCACGTGGCCGACCATCTGACTCCCGGGGATGTACTCATTACCCTGGGCGCGGGCGATGTGTGGAAAGCGGGGGAGCGCGTGCTGGAACTGTTGGCACGCACGGTCACTAGTGAACAGTAAACAGTAAAACATAAATTGCCTGGCGTGTTGGGTGAAGGTCTCCTGACCGAGCCCGTTTCGCCCCTTCGACAGGCTCAGGACGCCGCTCGGTCAGGAGACCTTCGCCCAACGCGGGGCGGCAATGTGACATTGTCGAGGTAAACGGTGGCTCATCACAAGGCAATACGGAGACTGATTACTGAACGCTGATCACTGAAACAAACGGGTTCAATGGCACTCACATCAAGGATAGCGAGGCGAAGCATGATTATCACAAGACCTGTGACAGTACTGTCACCGAGCGATAAGATCCTGAGAGCCGCGCGGGACCGGGGGCTGAGTGCACCGGTACACCGGAACGAGCCCATGGCACCGCATACATCCCTGCGGGTTGGCGGGCCGGTCGATCTCTTCGTCCAGGCCCTGACGCTCGAACACCTGATGGGGTGGGTGACTCTCGCCCGGGACTCCGACATGACGCCGCTGCTCCTCGGGCGCGGGTCCAACGTGCTCGTGTCAGATGAGGGAGTCCGGGGCGTCGTGATCGAGAATGACTGTGGCGCGTATGAGCTACGCGTGCACGGTAACAACGGCGGCCAGTCAGCGACGCTGTATGCCGAGTCCGGCGCTTCGTTGCCGGGGCTCGCATACCGTACGGCGCGCCAGGGCTGGGCTGGGTTGGAGTGGGCCGTCGGCATTCCGGCGTCGGTTGGCGCGGCGGTGGTAAACAATGCCGGCGCCCACGACGGGGACACCGGCAGCGCTTTGAGGCAAGTGACAATCCTGGGCGAGCGCAGCACCGTCTATCGCGTCTCGCCAGAGGACTTGGATTTCGGGTACCGCCGAAGCCGACTGAAGGGCAATCGCTGCTGCGAGATCGTTTTATCGGCCGAGTTCGACCTGTGCCGCGAGGACCCCCGGCAGTTGGCGTCACAGATGGCGCGCTACACCGAGCACCGCCGGCGCACGCAGCCCAGCGAGCCCAGCGTCGGGTCGATTTTCATGAACCCACCGGGTGACAACGCCGGCCGGCTAATCGAGGCGTGTGGTCTCAAGGGAACTCAAATCGGCGGCGCCATGATCTCGCCCATGCACGCTAACTGGATCATCAATACCAATGGTGCATTGGCCAGCGACATCATGGGTCTAGTCGACCTGATGCGCGAAGAAGTGCACAGGGAATTCAGCATCAAGCTAGAACTCGAAATCGAGCCCATCGGCGAGTGGCAACGCCGGTAGAGCGCAGAACGTGAAATGAGCCCATGCCACAGCAGCCATCATCCCGAAAACGGCGCACCTACGATGTCCTTGTGACACGCGAGGTGCTCGGTATTCGGCAGAAGCCGAAGAAGCGCCGGCGCACCTACCCACGCGTGCGCCTGTTGAGTGTGCCGCTTCTCATCGTCTTGACTGCCGCCGCCGTTCACCTGCTGAAATCGCCGACCTACACGGTGCACAGCGCCGCTGTTCGGGGCAACACGTTGGTGCCGGCTGAGGCCATCTATCAGGCAAGCCGGATCGACGGTCAGAACCTGTTTCTGCTCAATGCGCAAGCCACTGCCGACGCCGTCGAGCGTCTGCCGTACGTGAGGCACGCCCGCGTTTACGTCCGTCCGCCGGCTCAAGTCGCCATCGTCGTGCAGGAATATGAGCCGCGTTGGGTTTGGACTGCCGGCAACAGCCGGTACTTGATCGACGAGACGGGCAACATCCTGCCGGGCAACATCCTGCCGGACAACGGCATGCTGGAAGGAACCCTGACCGTAGTCGATCCGTCAGGTCAAGCACTGCCGATCGGTTCGAGTCTGGAGCCGAACTTGGTGGAGATGCTCAAGGCGCTCGATCAGGTGCTGCCCGATCTCAAGCAGATCGCGTACGATGAGCGTTTAGGATTCATTATCGACGTGGGGCCAGGGTGGCCGGCGCGCATAGGCGATAGCCCTGATCAACTCGCTGCTAGAATCGGGGTGTTGAACTCGCTCCTGCCCGAGCTCGTGCATATGACGCAGGTACAGAACCAGGGTGTCGATTTCATCGATCTGCGTTTCGCGGAGCGACCATACTATCGACTCAAGTAGCAAGGACACAACTATGGACGGTACTATCGTCGGCATTGACGTCGGTACAACGAAAGTATGCACCCTGATCGGCGAGCCTGACCCAGACGGTAGCATCCGCATCGTTGGGCTTGGGATCGTACCGTCGGCTGGCCTGCACAAGGGCATCGTCGTAAACGTCGACGATGCCACCGCAGCCATCGCTGCATCTCTAGAAGAGGCTGAGAAGATCTCCGGGCACCCGATTGAGCGAGCATACGTCGCTGTCACCGGCGACCACATCACCTCGGTCAACAGCCGAGGCACGATTCCTATCGGCTATGGCGACCACGCCATCACGACCGGCGACGTGACGCGGGCGATTGAGGCCGCGCAGACGATCGCCATCCCACACAATCGGCGGATGGTGCACGTGATTCCGCGCACTTACATCGTGGACGGGCAGGATGGTGTACGTGACCCGGTCGGGATGCAGGCGTTTCGACTGGAGGTCGAGGTTCACATTGTAACAGCGGCTGTGGCATCGCTCCACAACCTGGTACGATGCGTGGAACGAGCCGGCGTCGAGGTGACCGACTTGGTCCTGCAGCCTATGGCTGCAGCCGAGACTGCCCTGAGTTCGGCTGAGCGGCAAATGGGCGTCGTCCTGGCCGACATCGGTGGCGGTACAACCGACATCGCAATCTATCACGAGGGTACCATCGCTCACACTGCTGCGTTGCCAGTGGCCGGCTATCAATTGACGAATGACCTGGCTGTTGTGCTACGTGCACCGCTGGAGGCCGCCGAAATGCTCAAGATGCGCTATGGACACGCCATTCCGTCCAGGGTGGACGACACAGACCGCGTCGATGTTGCCGGCTTTGGCGATGGGGGACTGCAGACAGTGCCGCGCAGGTACATCGCACAGGTTCTGGAAGCGCGTACGCGTGAGGTCATTCACTTGATTAGTCAAGAGACGAAACGCTCTGGGTATGACGGCCTGCTGCCGGCCGGCGTCGTGCTCTGTGGTGGGTCGACGGAGTTGCCCGGGTTGAAGGAACTGGCACGCCACATGCTGGATACGCCAGTTCGTGTTGGTACGCCGCAGGAGATGAGGGGGCTTAGCGATGCTGTGAGCCGGCCGGCGTATGCGACGAGTGTGGGTCTCTTGCTATGGGGGATGCACCACGGCGCAGACGTTGCAATTCACCCGAACGGCCGTCGGCCAGCCACCGCTAACGTACTCGGCCGCTTCATGGGCTGGGTGACGCGTGCGTTCTTCCCACAACGGGCTGAAGACCACCGAAGTTGAAAGGTAACCGTTCAGCCATTGACATAGGAGCGCCGGTTGAGTAGCTTCGTAGCGCCAGCGGAGAAGCGTATCGAAACCAAGCGGGTCTTTACCGGAGCAATCCTGGTTTTCGAGAGCCGCTTGGCTTCGACACACCCTTCCGCAGAGTTCATCCTGAGCTTGTCGAAGGGCTTCAGGGCACTCAGCCGGCGCTACCCCCTGAACGCTTACGTTGAAAGTTGCGGGTTGAGGGTTAAGGGTTTCGTTGCCGACACCTTCGAGCCTTCAACCTCTAACCTTCAACTTGTACCACCTCCGGGTGCTGGTGGGCGGGAGGGCAGACCCGCCCACCTAGGCACCACTGGGGGATACGAAATCGGTCGACAAACGGGCACCGAAGTAGTCAGGAAGGATCCTGTCAGGCGGAAGGGACCCTTGCGAAGGTTTGGTAGTGACTTCCAGGTTGCAAGGTCCTCGCCTAGCCAGAATCGGTCTATTGCCAAGGCTATGCGTAACCTTCGCAAGGGTGGCCGAACGCGTACGTCGGGAGATGCCAATGTCTTTCGATCTTGAATCAAACCAAATTCATCAGGTCTGCGTAGCAGACACCACCACAGGTCTGCCAGACACCACCACAGGTCTGCGTAGCAGACACCACCACAGGTCTGCGTAGCAGACACCACCATCTGACCCTTCACACCAAGCAGGACAAGGCTCACGAGGGTCAACTCAAGAAAGGAGCAACATGATGGACTACCAGGAGACCGAGAGTTTCGCGGCCATAAAGGTCGTCGGTATCGGCGGCGGTGGCTCAAATGCAGTGAACCGCATGATCGCGGAGGGGCTGGGCGGTGTCGAATTCGTCGCCGTCAACACTGACGCCCAGGCGCTTCTGCTATCGCAAGCCGAGACCCGCATTCGCATTGGCGACAAGCTCACTAAAGGGCTTGGCGCCGGCGGCCAGCCAGAGGTCGGCGAGGAAGCGGCCGAGGAAAGCCGCGAAGACTTGGCGCAGGCGCTGCGCGGCACCGACATGGTGTTCCTCACCTGCGGTCTGGGCGGCGGCACCGGCACAGGCGCCGCCCCCGTCGTCGCGGAGATTGCGAAGGAAGCTGAAACGCTGACCATCGGCGTCGTAACCAAGCCGTTCAAGTTTGAAGGTCTACCGCGCAAAGAGATCGCTGAGGCAGGCCTCGAAAGGCTCAAGGAGTACGTTGACACCCTCATCGTCATCCCCAACGATAAGTTGCTCGAGCTAGGCGACAAGCGCATGACGTTCGAGGCAGCGTTCCGTGCAGCAGACGAGGTTCTACATCAAGGCATCCAGGGGATTTCTGAGCTGATCACCGTGCCTGGTCTGATCAACCTGGACTTCGCTGATGTACGCACCATCATGTCTGACGGCGGCGCGGCCCTCATGGCCGTTGGCACGGGTCAGGGTGAAACGCGGGCGTTGGACGCTGCTAAGCAAGCTATCGCCAGCCCCTTGCTGGACGTGACGATCAATGGCGCCCAGGGTGTGCTGTTCAATGTTACGGGTGGTACCGACCTGACACTGATGGAAGTGAACGAGGCAGCTGAGATCATCGCCGAAATGGTCGATCCAAATGCCAACATCATCTTCGGTGCTGTGATCGACGATCATGTGGAAGATACAGTCAAGATCACCGTCATCGCCACCGGCTTCGATGCCGAGGCGAAGCCGCAGGCCTTGCCAGAAAACGTGCGTCCATTTCCGACGCCAACTTTCGACCAGGACGATTTGGACGTGCCAACTTTTCTGCGCAATCGCCGGCGGGCAGCGAAATAGGAAGATGAAAAATGGAGGATGGAAGGGAGAGGGTGGAAACTCGCCTCCACCCTTCCCCTTCCATCCTCCATTGTCCGACCCCCTTCCATTCCCCCTCCATTCTCCACCGTCCACTCTCCCTACCAGACTTTAAGGTGAATTTTAAGCTAACGCTCTTGAATTTGGAGCCATTTTGTGCTACACTAAACTGCGCGTTCACACCACATGTTGTGGCAATTACATAAACCCCACTACCATATCTTGTGGTGCCCTGCCCGGTTCATCACATGAGGTATCTGGTTGATCCAGACACTGCTCTTTCCCCGAGCAAGCAGGAGGCTCCAAGTAAATGAAATGCCCGTACTGCATTCAGGGCCGCTCTAGAGTGGTTGATACACGCGACATCGGTGATGCCGTGCGCCGGCGGCGCGAGTGCAAGGACTGCGACCAACGATACACGACCTACGAGCGTGTCGCTTCCATCAACCTCATCGTCGTGAAGCGAGACGGCCGGCGAGAAGACTTCGACCGCGAGAAGCTATTGAAGGGGATGCACACGGCCTGCCACAAGCGCTCCATCCCCACCGATACGCTAGACCAAACGGCTGCCGAAATCGAGGCGAAACTGTATCGATTAGGCAAAGCCGAGATCCCGAGCGAGGTCGTCGGCGAACTTGTTATGGAACGGCTGCGCGAGTTGGACGACGTCGCCTATGTACGGTTTGCATCCGTCTACCGCCACTTCCACGACGTCGATACACTAGCAGCCGAGATTGAAGCGTTGAAGAAACGCAAGCAGCGCGAAGAGCAGATGAAGCGACAGATGAAACTGGCACTGTAGCTTGACAATGTTAACTGTAAGCGTTCAGGGGGCAACCCATGGAGCATCCCTTCGACAGGCCCTTCGACAGGCCCTTCGACAGGCTCAGGACGCCGCTCAGGACGCCGCTCAGGACGCCGCCTGAGTAGACCGAGGCGAAGCCGAGGTCGTATCGAAGCGACGTCCTGAGCCCAGTCGAAGGGGGTGCGGGTTTGCGACGGTTCTTCGAACAAGCCGCACCCCCTTCGATGAACTCAGGACGTCGCTTCGATACGGTCTCCACTTCGTTTCGACCTACTCAGGATGCTAGTCCTGATACCTCCTGAACGGTTACCGAAGTTATTCTACCAAGTATCCCCTGCGTGTGCAACTCCGCTGCAGCCGGCCGCCGATTGTTTGCTTGCCGGCTGGGCTTCTAGTAAAATATGGATACCTCTCCTGACTGATACTGGGTGCGTTGTCATTAAGGAATGCAATCATGGAATGCCCACATTGTCGCGGCACCTTGAAAGTCGGAAGAACGAGCTACACCGTCAATCGGAAGGCGTACCACCTCATCATCGACGACGTACCGGCCTTCATCTGTGAGCAGTGCCAGGAACCTCTGTTCACGGAAGAGGCTGTGCGTCTCGTGCAGCAAATGATTCACACGTTGGATGCCCGCCGCGAGGAGTTGAGCGCCATCACGGTTGCTGTATAAACACTTCATCTTCCGTAGTTGCCGGATAGCGAAAATGATCGAGAATTCGATCCATGTTGATGAAAACTATCTGAAAGCCGGCGACGTAGAGACCGTCGTGCCGAACACTATGTCAAAGGCGATATCGGGACAGCCGTTCCGGGCTCCTGGAGGATCTAATTGAGTGCTAACCAATCAGAGCGTTTGACTCTCTTCATCGCGCTCGCGATAGGAGCGGTCAGCTTTGTCCTGTGGCTTGCCGGCTCCGTCGTTCTCTGGCTCGTCTTACAGCTTGTGGGTGCATCTCCCAACATCTGGGTGATGATCGAGGCTCTGTCCACGGCCGGCAGCCTGGCCGTGATCCTGGGCGCCGGCTGGATCGCATACCGCGAGTTGTCCGAGTTGGCCAGCAGCCGGCACCTGGAAGTGGCCGATCGCCTGTTCGACGAGCTCAACTCACCCGAGAACATCGAAGCTCGACGGTGGATCTTTCAGAACCTGCCGGACGATCCCGAGGAGGGCATCCGAGCGCTGACGCCGGAGGGTCAGGCTGCGGTGAAGCAGGTGTTGAACTCGCTGGATCGCGTGGCGTTTCTGACGCAACCAGGCTGGATTCCGGAAGAGATGGTCATGCCGTGGATGAACCCGATGATCGTCAAGGCGTGGGCGAAGCTGGAGCCGTACGTGGATTATGAGAGCCGGCGCCGGCGCGAGCCCGACTACTACGAGCATGCCCGCCAACTGGCCGAGCGCTGTCTGGTCTGGCGCGAGAAGAACCTGCCTGAGGCTGAGATTACGTGGCTTGAGGATGCGCTGTAGGGGATCGAGCGATCCGGCCTTCAGGTTGAGATGTCCACAATCGTTGTTCCGAGGGAATAGCCGACTCACCGTAGAAGTGAACTATCAAAACTTAGCTACGTATCGAGTCACAACGTACAAGGAGGAGTAAGAGTGCGTAAAACGAAGTGGTTCATAGCTAGTGCAACCCGGAGATCGGAAGAG
>JAANWY010000184.1 GCA_018263655.1 Anaerolineales bacterium
GGGCTCTGACGCGCGGGGCGGCCGCCCAGGCGCCGGCGTTGGATGAGCCGGCTCGCAAGCCCTTCCCCCGTTCGGAAGCCCTGTCCATCGAAGCCAACGCCGAAGAGATCCCGCTGGGCGAACCAGGACTCAGCTTCCGCTACGTGCAAACCTTCGGTGAGACGGAGACAGCCTACTTTGAAGACACCAACCATCTGAACTGGCCGACAGGCATCAGCACCGACGGAAACAACCTCTGGATTGCAGACGGGGACGGCCGGCGGGCCCTCAAGTTTGCCAACGACGGATCGTTCCTTATGCNGATCGGCAAGGCCGGCTTTCGCCACACGTTCAGCGAAACGGACATCGTATGGCTTTCCGACGTCGCAGTGGACCCCGACGGCAACGTCTGGTTGGTGGATGCCGAAGCCGCTCACGTGATCAAGTTCGATGCTGACGGCAACTACGTAAGTGAGCTGGGAAAACGCTGGACCCGAGGGCCAGGCAACGATCAGTAATCAGCAGTGCAAGTGGCCGGCTGGCGACCGTCGAGGAATACGAGGGCACGGGGCCGTACACCCTGTACACCGCCACCACCTACGCCTACAACGTGCTGGACAACCTGATCGATGTGTGGGATGAGGCCGGCAACCACACCGATATCGAGTACGACGAGCTGGGGCGCAAGACGCGCATGGTGGACCCGGACATGGGGGAGTGGGCCTACGCTTATGACGGCGCCGGGCAACCCACAGGACCTTAACAGGTGCAGCTATGTGCGCAATAATCTGCTTGGGCCGGTAACCGCCTTGGAAGTAGAAATGCCGGCGAGATGGAAAATGGAGAAGAGGATCCATCTTCCAACATCCATTTTCCACTCTCCATCCTCCAGTCTTCAGTCTCCAATCTCTACGCCTGTCGGAGCACCCCCATCCTCAGCAGCGCCCGTTGCACGAGTTCCTGCGAGTGCACAACCGTAGCCGCCTCCACTTCCTCAGACGTGAGGCCGGCGCCGGCTGCGACCTTGCGTGCGAACGCCTGATCGATCATGTCCGACGGTGCGTGCGTGTCGGTGTTGACGACCAGCTTTGCGCCGGCAGCGCGGGCAACCTGGGCAACGTGGCCGTTGGTCAGGCTGTGGCCTTTGCGGGCAGAGATTTCCAGATAGGTGTCGTTTTCAGCAGCCAGACGCGCTTCCTCCTCGGTGATGAAGCCGGGGTGGACCAAGATGTCTACGCCGGGGCATTCGACGGCGGCGCGGTTGCTGCCGGGAGCGGTTGGTTCTACCGGCGTCTCGCCGTGAACGTTGACGATGGCGGCGCCCAAGCGACGTGCGCGGCGGACCAAAGCGGCGATGGAGTCTGGCGGGCAGTGGGTGAGCTCCACGCCGGGGATGAACGTCAGCGGGAAGTACTGTGCCTGTTCCTTCGAGAAGCGCACTAGTTTGTCCAGGACGGTTTCCAGGTTTGACGCATCGGCGTGGTCGGTGATGGCCAGGGCGCCGTAGCCCATGACGACGGCACGCCGGCAGAACTCGCTGGGCAACAGCTCGCCATCGCTGAAGAAGGAATGGGTGTGCAGGTCGATTTGTTTGATTTCGGTCATTTGGTCGGCTAGTCGGTTAGTCATTTTGTCGATTGGTCGATTAGAGTATGACCAAAAACTGTTGGGCCCCGTTCGTAGTAAGCGCCTACCTTCGGTGCAGGCAGACACGTAGCGTTAGCGGAGTAGCGTTTTACGGCACTCCGCCCTGCGGGCTACGTGCCTGACTACGAACCTTCCGACGCATTTTGGCCAGGCTCGGTCGATTGGGTGTGAGTCATGTGCTTGAGTGGCTTAGGTCGTCTATCTTCTGACCAGTCGGCGTACACACCGCGATATTGGGGCGGCAGGAGTTGGGCGATGCGCAGCATCATTTCGTCGCTCAAGGCATGGAAATCGGGCCGGCCCTCGGCGGGCGCCTCGAGCTTGTACGGCTCCCCGATGACGACGCGGATTCTCGGCCGGCGCCACCGGCGCCACGCGCTGAATACTTTCTCCGTGCCCGTTATGCCAATGGGCAGGATCGTCGCGTCTGCCCGCACAGCCAAGAACGCGGCCCCAGGCTTGCCTCGGATGAGGGTCTTGGCCGAACTGCGCGTGCCCTCGGGAGCGACGCCCAGTATGCCACCCATCTCGAGAATGTCCCGTGCCTGGCGCAAAGCTTTTCTGTCGGCCGTACCTCGGCGCACGAAGATCACGTGGACAGTCCGCATAATCAGACCGCGCAGGCCAATTCGGTGTTTGTCGGCCGCGAAGACGGCCACCTCGTGTGGGATCGCGGGCATCACGGCCGGCAGATCGACTGCGCTGACGTGGTTGGTCGTGATCATCAACGGACCGTCTGCCGGCACGTTCTCTTGCCCAGAGACCTTGTAGTCCGTCAGCAGGAAAAGCAGAAACCGTACTAAGATCCGCAGACTCCGGTACCACAGGGCGTGCAACTGACTCCCTCGTTGTCTAAGCGGCACGTTCTTGCTCATCTCTGCGGGCGGCTATTGCCTCTTGCAATCGATCTACGACCTGGTTGACCTCGCTCAGCCGCAGCTTGTGTGTGGCGCGGTTGATGATCAGTACGGCTTCCGATTCCATGATCACGCGCAGCTCCTCCAGCCCATTGGCGCGCAGGGTGCGTCCGGTCTCGACAATGTCTACGATGAGGTCGGCAAGGCCGACGACGGGCGCTAGCTCAATGGACCCGCGCAGGGTGATGATCTCAACTGACAGCCCCCGTCCGAGGAAGTAGTCTCGGGCCAAGCGGGGGTATTTGGTCGCCACGCGCACGTCGGGGCGCAGCCGGAGCGGCACATCGCCGAGGTCTTTGGGGGCGGCCACCGAGAGCCGGCACTGCGCGACCCCCAGCCGCAGTGGCTGATACACGTCGGCGTTGGTCTCCATTACGACGTCCAGGCCGGCCACTCCCAGATCGGCTGCGCCGTGCTCGACGTAGGTGGGAACATCGTCGGGCTTGGCCAGCAAGAAGCGTAGGGCGCCCTGTTCGTCATCGGCGATGAGGCGCCGGCCGTTGTGCAAGTCTGGCACGGTGTAGCCGGCACTCTCGAACAGTGCGACTGTGTCGGGCAGCAATTTCCCTTTCGAGACGGCGACGGTCAGTGATTTCATTGCTTATCCATGATCTGGGAGTCTGGCTCCGCGGACGGAGACTCGTGGACGACGTGCAGTTCTCCTGCCCCGCTGCATGCCAAAACTTGCCGAATGTGGCGTTTCTCCGCGTACACCTTCAGCTCTTCGCTGGATCGTCCAAGCACGTCGTATTCTACGCGTACGCCACTCTTGCGCAAGTCTTCAACGACCCAGCGGCAGGCCGGGTGGTCGCAGGCTGCGACGACGGCTTCGGGAGCGACGGGAGCTGTTGCTCGCCCTCGCTCTTTCAGGGCCAGCAGCACGCGTTCGATACCCAGGCCCCAGCCGACAGCCGGCAGCGGATCGCCGTAGTGCCCGACCAAGTCGTCGTAGCGCCCGCCGTTCACGACTGAAAACCCGAGCCCGCGGACGAATCCCTCGAACGTGATGCCGGTGTAGTAGTCCATTCCCCGCACCTCGCCCAAGTCGAGCAAGATGTGGCCGGCGAGTTCTCGTTTGCGTAGCAGCCGGTAGACGTCCTCCAGGTGATCCAACGCCTGATGGGCGGCGCCGTTCGCAGCTGACGCGCGCGCCTCGGTGAGAATTGATGCACCTCCCGCCAGCTTGGGCAGCGCAGCGATAGCTCGGCGGGACTCTGGGTCAATACCCAGTTCTTCTAACAGGTTTGTCAGAGCCGAAACGTTGCGCCCGTCAACCGCTGTGCGAACGCGGCTCGTGTCTTCCTGTGACAGGTCGAGGTCCGCCAGTAAGGCGCGGAAGTAGGCCATCTGCCCCAGGCTGATCTGGAAGTCGGTGACACCTGCCGTACGCATAGCTTCGATGGCCAGAGCCAGGGCTTCGGCGTCGGCCTCGGGCGTGGCGGCGCCGATGAGTTCGATGCCGGCCTGGGTGAACTCGCGCTGCCGGCCGGCCTGTGGTTCTTCGAAGCGAAAGACATTTTCGACGTAGAAGAAACGCAGCGGCAGTGGTTGATCGTACAGCTTAGTCCCGGCGACCCGCGCGATGGGGATCGTCAGGTCTGGGCGCAGCGCCAGCGTGCGTCCGTCGCGGTCGAACAGGCGGTACATCTGCTCCCGTAGTTCGGCGCCGGCGCCGGCCGCGTAGCTGTCGTAGTATTCGAACGTCGGCGGAATGATCTGGCTGTATCCCCAGCGGGGGAACAGCTCGCGGAGCCGGTTTTCTATCTCGGCGATGTTGGCCGCCTCATCGAGGAACAAGTCTTTGACGCCGTGAGGCAGTTGCCGGCTCAGCGGCGGAAGATCCTTCAATTGCATCTCCTCCCCATGTTTTCTCACCTGGACAACTATACATGCAAGGCGTCTTCTTGTCAAAAATCCTCGCCACTACGCCACTACCTCAAACAAGTTCGAGCGTCCGGACGCCGCAACTTGTTGCGGACTGAGAGCGTCGGCCACCGGCTTTACAAACTTGGGATGCACACGGGCTGCTAGGCGCGCATTTGCGCCGGGCGGGATTTGTACTACAATACAGTTCGCAGGTACTCATATTTGGGAGATAACTATGCCCTCACCGTTTCCTGGGATGGATCCCTATCTCGAAGGCTCGCTCTGGACGAGTGTGCACTTCTCACTCAGTGCTGAAATCGCCCGACAGTTGGCGCCCAAGGTACGCCCGCGTTACTTGGTGCTGCCGGCTGAGCGCTTCGTGATGGAGATTTCAGAAGGTGTCACCGTCACTAGGGCTGACATTTACCCCGATGCCGGTGTAGCCCACACCAAGCTTGAGCGTCCGCCATCGGGCGGTGACAGCGCAACAATAGCGTCTGCGCCACTCAGATTGGCGACGGTGATTCCCTCGGCTGTCCCTCATGTGACGATTGAAATTCGGGACGCTGCAAACCGTAGGCTAGTGGCTGCGATTGAAGTACTCTCGCCTACCAATAAGCGCGGAAGTGGGCGGGAGGAGTATCTTGCCAAACGGCGGCGCATTCTGTTGAGTACGGCTCACCTAATGGAGATTGATCTGCTGCGAACTGGTGAGCGAGTACCGATGCAGGAGCCCCTGCCGGACGATGTGCCGTACTTCGTCTTTTTGAGTCGTGCTGAAAACCGACCTCTCGTGGACGTTTGGCCGATTGCTCTGGACGAGCCGTTACCTGTTGTGCCGGTGCCGCTTCTACCCGATGACGCCGATGTGCCCCTTGACCTTCAGCAAGCTTTTTCAGCGGTCTACGACGATCTGGGGTTCGATCTTGCTGTGGATTACGCGCAGCCTCCAGAGGTCCCATTGCAGGGAGAGGCTGCACATATCGCGGATGAGCTTTTGCAGGATGCGAGATAGGCGGATGATGTCTGGTGTCGGTGTTCCTGGTGAAGGGGCTTGCGCAGCGACGTGAGCAGCACTCTCATCGAATTGCGTTCGGGCGCGTACTACTTGCCCAGTGCTGCCAACGTTGGCGTGATCGCTACGCCGAAGGACGGCGCTATCCTGATCGATACGGGCAGTGACAAGAGCCACGCACGCCGGGTCGTGGAGGCTTGTCAGGTAATTGATCTGCGCCCGCGAGCCATCATTACGACGCATCACCACGCCGACCACTGTGGCGGGAACGGCTATCTCGTGCGCAACTTGAACATTCCAGTGTACGCACCGCCGCTGGAGTCGGCCATTGTCAGCAACACGATTCTGGAGCCTTTCTACCTATTTGGCGGCGCCATGCCCATCGACGCACTGCGCGACAAGTGGTTGATGGCGCCGGCATCGCCGGTCGCGTTTGAGCTAGAAGCCGGTACCGTCGAGATCAACCGCGTGGAACTGGACATCATCCCGATCCCAGGTCATGCGCCAGGGATGATGGCCGTCGGCTACGAGGACGTATGCTACTGTGTCGATGGCCTCTTTGGGCCCGATATTCTCGAGAAGTACGGCATTCCGTTCACGGCCGACGTTGCACAGCAGTTGGACAGCATCGAGCGCCTGCGAAGCGCGGACTACGAAATGTACCTGCCGGCCCACGGCGAGCCTACCGACGACATAGACGCCCTGGCTGCTGCCAATTGTGCAGCCATCGAGCGCGCTATCGAGGCGGTGCACCTGGCGTGCTCGCCGGCCGGCGAACTCAGTGAGATTCTGGCGCGCGTCGCCGACCTGCTGGATCTGAACTTCGAGAACATCCCGAAGTTCTACCTCATGCAGACGACGGTTGCGGCATACCTGGCGTATCTCACCCAAGAAGGCCGCGTGGCGCCGTGGCTGGAGGACAATCGATTGTGGTGGCATCAGGTGTAGTCAGGACGACGATGTGCTAAGTTCTGGGTTAGACAGTCAAGGAGTTGTGAGAGATGTCTGCAGCGAAGCAAAAGCACGTACGGATTGTCTGTCAGCATTGTGGGAAGAATGTCAGTCTGTCACCGCCACGCACGCCGTTGGGGTTTGTCAAGCCGATTCCGTGTCCGAATTGTCACATTCCAATCACGCCCGAGCATGTCCGGGCTCAGACCGAACCTCCGGCTGAGCCGGCTGAGCTGGATGAAGAGCCCGAGGGGGAAGGGGAGTCGGCTGCTGACGGAGAGCCGGCGGCGGAGGGCGAGAGCATAGACTGAAGCGGCCGGTCGCGGTGATGTCCTTGCATGAACTAACGCATTGGGGCGAAAGCCGTACGCCGGCCCACCGAATTCATTCGGTGTCTGCTACCGGAAACGTGTAAAAACACGTTTTAACGTGTTTCGCAGTAGCAGGCCATGAATTCATTCATGGCTCATGGGGGCAGCGTGTCACTTTTACCACAGTGCGTTTTCTGAAAGGAAGGCGGATGTACAGACGAATGGACGGTTTCACTTGGCTCATGGACCCCGCAACCCTGTGGCGGTCGATCGAGGCCGTGGGTTGGCGATTCGCAGTTGCGGCGCTCGTGCTGGCTGTGGCCGTCGTGCCGGCCCGCGCCGACGGGACCGTCATCGATTTGGCGACGCAGGCGCCCGACCTCCTTCTCGTCGGCGGCGCAGCCGACGAGAATATGGGGGCCGATCTGGTCGTGGGGGATCTCGACGCCGACGGGATCGATGATCTTATCATCGGGGCGCCGTGGGCTTCGGGGCCGGACAATCGAAGCTTTGCCGGCCGGGTCTCCATCTTCTTTGGGGGCGAGGAGCGGCCGGCTTCACAGAGCGCCGATGCCGCGGATGTAACCATCTTCGGCGCTGAAGCGAACGATGTAATTGGTGGTAGTGCAGTGCTGCATCTAGGCCTGCGCACCCTGGCCGTTGGTGACATCAACGCTGACACTTTCGACGACCTCGTCATCGGCGTGCCGGACGCCAGGGACGGTGGGGAGATTCGCGTGCTCTTTGGTCGCGCCCGAGAGGATTGGGAAACAGAACCCACGCTTGACCTGGCTGACAGCAGCGATGTGATCATCACTGCCTCGGATGCTTTCGATAAGCTGGGCAGCGCTGTCGCTGTCGGTGACGTCAACGGTGATGGCGTCGGAGATCTTGTCGCTGGCGCGCCGAGTGCAGACGTGCCGACGGACGGTCGTTTGAGTGCCGGCAAGGTGTACGTTTTCTGGGGGGTGTCTGAGTGGGCGACATCTCTGTCAGCCGGCGATGGTGCTGATGTGGAAATTGTCGGTGCTCAGGCTCGGGATTTTCTCGGCAGTGGCCTGGCCGTTGGCCAGCTCGATGGCGAAGGGCCGGCGGATCTGGCGATGGGGGCTGTCGGTGGTGAGGGTGGTCAAGTGCACGTTGTCTTTGGGTCGCCTGATCTCAGTGGAGTCCGCGATCTTTCAGGCGTGCCGGCCGACTGGATCGTATTCGCTGCAGACGCGGTTGATGGCGTGGGGCGCTATCTGGCGGTCGGCGATGTGAGCGGCGATGGCCAACCTGATCTGGTGATCGGTGCGCCGGGCGGCGATGGGCCAGGCAATGGGCGCGGGAACGCCGGCGAGGCAGCCGTCATTTTCGGCCCGGCGATATCCGGATTGAGCGATCGCACAGATGATGTGGACTTCGTTCTGTATGGCCCAGAGCCGCTCAGCGGACAGGTGGGGGATCGGCTTGGGAACGGCCTGACCCTTGGGGACTTGAACGGTGATGGCGTACTGGATGTGATCGCCGGCGCCCGGCAGGGGGATGGTTTCGAAGATGTGCGGAAGAACGCCGGCGAGGCGTATGTAGTTTTTGGTGGTGACTTGCCGGCGTCCGTCGACCTCGACACGACTGCGGCCGACATCGCGATTTATGGCGAGGGCCGCGAGGGCGCGCTGGGTCGAGTAGCAGCCGGCAATCTTGACGATACGTCGCCGGCCGACTTGGTTCTGACCGCACACAAGGCGGATGTGTCGGATGGTGGCACGCTTGAGAATGCCGGCAAAGCGTACGTCCTGTATCGGCAGGGTGCTGAGCCGACCCCGACGGGTACACTGACGCCGACGGCGACACCAGGCACGGCTACGCCGACGCCAACCGGGACGGTCACGCCGACCACTTGGAATTACCTCCCCCTCATCACGAAAAATCATCGGTGAGGCGGGCGAGACTCAGTGGGTCCAATTTCGTTCGGCCTGGATCGTCAGATCCGGGCCGCCTGGAGGATCGCCAGATCCCCCAGAACGGAGTTTGGATCCACTGAGACTGGATAGGTGAAGGGTTGGAGCATTGAACAAGCATATTGGAGTTGCGTTGGTTGCTGTTGTGTTATTGTCATGGCTTACGATCTGGCAAGTCGCAGCGGAAGTCACAATTGATTTGCGGAGGCCCAATGCCGTCGATGTGGTTCTTTTCGGTGTTGATGCCGACGATCACTTCGGTACTGACTTGGCTGTCGGAGATGTGAATGGCGACGGTGTGCGGGACTTGGCGGTGGGTGCGTACAAGGCTGACGGCCCCGCAAACGCGCGGGACCGGGCCGGCGAAGTTCACGTCTACTATGGTCGTTCCGAGGCGGACTGGCGGGCCGGCGGGGTCTCGCCAGACATCACGGTCTACGGTGCCGATATTACAAACTGGCTGGGCGGTGATATGTCAAAAGAGCCTGGTCATGTGGCGGTCGGTGATCTCGACGACGACGGGGTGGGCGATCTGGTGCTTGGCGCGCCGGAGTTTGGCCACGGTACGCGTCTCAGCACGAGGGGGCGGGTGTGGGTCATCTGGGGCGATGAGGATGTGCCGGCCAAGATTGATCTAGCATCTATCCCGGCTGAACTCGGGGTGACGACGTTCACGCCTGGTGGCAAGCATGGCTTAGGGGCTGCGTTGGCCACGGGCGACTTCGATGGGGATGGTGTGGACGATGTGGCCATGTCGGCGCCATCGGCCGCCGATGGCGTCGGGGCCGTGTACGTGGTGTACGGTGGCAGCCATCTGCGAAACCGCGACATCGAGTTCGATGATGTCCCCGAAGACGTAGCGGTTTTTCAAGTCCTGGGTGAGGTACGTGGCATAATCGGGGGTACGAAACTGGGTAGCTACTTGGCTTTGGGTGACCTTTCGGGCGATGGCGTAGACGATTTGGCGATCGGCGCTGAGCATGCCCAAGCGAGTAGTGGCTTGGTGCGCGTCGTGTTCGGAGGTGGCCATCTCCGTGATACGACCTGGGATCTTGCTGACGTGCCGGCGAACTGGTCCGCCGAACCCGAGGAGGCTGCCGATCAGTTGGGCAGCGCACTGGCCATCGCCGATTTCAACGCGGATGAAGCACCGGACTTGCTCATCGGCGCCCGGTCGGCGGATGGGCCGGCCGGCAGGGATACGGGCCAGGCGATTGGCGTCGTCGGGCCGCTCTCGGATGGCGCTGTACGGGATTTCCAGTCCGCCCCTGGCGATTTGATCATCTACGGCCCGCAAGGCTTGCCAGATTTCTCGTATCTGGGTGAGTCGGTGGCGATTGGTGATTTCAACGACGATGATGTGGGGGACGTGCTGGTCGGGGCGCGGTCGGCGAATGGCCTCGGTCGGACTGAATCCGGTATCGTGTATGCGTTCTACGGCACTGAATCCTTGTCAGGGGTCGTGGATCTGGAGCAGGCGCCGGCCGACATCACATTCATTGGCGCCTACGAAGACGATTTCACAGGCTACGTCACGGCGGGCGATGTGACCGGCGATGGTGTGGACGACATGATCTTCAGTGCCGACTGGCGCAACGGTCCGGATGGTGAGAGGGACATCGGGGCGGTGTACGTCCTCTTCGGTGATGAGGACGCGCCGACGCCGATGCCAACCCTGACGCCCACGGCCACGTCGACTTCCACACCGACGCCGACCCAGGCGCCCACGCCGACGATTACGTCGACGCCACAACCGTCGAAGGACGTGTTGCTTCCCGTCGTCTTGCGCAATTATGCGATCTCACCATGAGCGATGGGTGATGGCTGAAGAGCGTGTGCTCAGCGCAGCCAAAGTGTCTACTGACCGAGACATAAAGGGGCATCGGTCGGGAGACCTCGCCCAGCAGCCTAAGGTCGGGAGACCTCGCCCAGCAGCCTAAGGTCGGGAGACCTCGCCCAGCAGCCTGACACCAGGGGCTTGCCCAACATCAGGGACGATCAAGTATGAAGCTCTCTGTTCTTATTCCAGTCTACAACGAAGGCGCCAGCGTCGCCGAGATCGTCGAACGTGTGGCGACGGTGGACGTCGAGAAAGAGATCATCATCGTCGACGATGGTTCGGTGGATACTACGCCCGACATTTTGCGCGGTCTGGTTGTCGATGACGTGCGGACAATTCACCATCCTGAGAATCGAGGTAAGGGGGCCGCCATCCGAACAGCGCTGGAGGCTGCGACCGGTGATGCGATCATCATTCAGGATGCGGACTTAGAATACGATCCGGAAGACTACGTTCCACTTTTGGAAGCGTTTGGGAGGGGCGGCGCTGACGTGGTCTACGGTGTGCGGGACCTCAGTGAGCAGCGGTTCCATATGCGTTGGGGAAACCGACTGATGACGCTCGCGACTAATTTGCTCTTCGGAACGCGCCTACGGGATATGGAGACATGTTACAAGCTGGTCGATCGCGAGCTCATGCAAAGTTTGGATCTGCAGAGTGAGGGCTTCGATATCGAGGGTGAGATCACGGCCAAGCTACTGCGGCGTGGACTGCGCATTCGTGAGGTGCTGATCCGCTACTATCCCCGCTACGAGGAGAAGAAACTTTCGCCGCTGGATGGCATTCCTACGCTCTGGGCGCTCATAAAGTACCGGTTCGGGTTCAGGGATTAGTACCTTGTCAATCAGATCCTTGCACAAAAAGCAAGAATTTCGGATCCGGTAAGCAAACTCAACTGTTCGGCAAGGTCTCCGACCGCAGCCGTTGGGTCTTTGGGCTCGGTCGGAGACCTTCGCCCAACGGAGAATTTTGGTTCTGGCTTGTCCAGGTTAGGGAGATTCCAGGCAGAAATCGAATTACAAAGG
>JAANWY010000185.1 GCA_018263655.1 Anaerolineales bacterium
AGCCGCACCCCCTTCGATGAACTCAGGACGTCGCTTCGATACGACCTCGGCTTCGCCTCGGTCTACTCAGGCGGCGTCCTGAGCGGCGTCCTGAGCCTGTCGAAGGGCCTGTCGAAGGGATGTTCCATGGGTTGCCCCCTGAACGCTTACAGTGGGTAAACACCAGACGCAGTGGTTCGCGCTTTGCGCACTCTACCGAAAACCAATGACCGAGTTCCGTCGTTTCCTGAGATATGTTCGCCCCTACCGCCGGCACATGGTCATTGCCGGCATCTTCCTCATAGTCGTCAGCGGGCTGCGGCTGGTCCTACCGTGGGCAATCCAGCGCCTGGTCGACGTTGCGTTCACCCGGAAAGACGCAGCCTTTCTCAACCGGCTGGCGCTGTTTCTGCTGGGCCTCATCGTCGTTCAGACTTTCTTCAACGTTGGCCAGACTTATCTGTTGTCCTACGTAGGCGAGCGTGTGGTAGCCGACTTGAGGACAATCCTCTATCGCAAACTGCAATCTCTCGACCTGCGGTTCTTTGCCGATCGCCGCGTCGGAGAGATCACGTCCCGCGTAACCAACGACGTGACGACCATTCAATCCGTGGTCACGTCACAGTTGACCAGCTTTTTCAGGCAACTCCTGACTTTCATAGGCGCACTGGCCCTCATCATCTATGTCAATCCGCGCCTGACGGCCCTCATGCTGGTCATCGTCCCGCCCGTTATTCTCGTTGGCCGCTTCTTTGGTCAGCGCCTGCGCGGTATCTCGACCACGGTGCAAGATCGCCTGGCCGATGCAACGGCTGTGCTGGAAGAGACGCTATCCGGCATCCGAGTCGTCAAATCCTTTGTTCGAGAGCCATACGAGATCGGCCGCTTCACGGACGCCGTCGAGGAGACTTTCGCGGCCGCGCTGACGCGAGCCCGGTACCGCGCCGGGTTCACCCCCCTCATCACCTTCGGCGGCTTTGGCGGCCTCATCCTCGTGCTGTGGTATGGCGGCCGGCAGGTGCTGGCCGGCCAGCTCACGCCTGGCGAACTGATCTCGTTCCTGTTCTACACGTTCATGATCGCCGGCTCTGTAGGTGTCTTTTCCGGCACTTACGGCAACATCCAGGAAGCACTGGGCGCTCTGCGCCGCGTTTTCGAGTTGCTGGACACTGAGCCGGCCGTCGTCGAAAAGCCCGGCGCTATCAGCATGCCGCCCATCCAGGGGCGTGTGCATTTCGAAGATGTCTCCTTCGGATACGACGAGACCCTCGTGCTGCGCGACGTTGACCTGAATGCCGCCCCGGGCGAGGTTGTCGCGTTGGTTGGCCCGAGTGGCGCCGGCAAGACAACGTTGGTGAACCTGATCCCGCGCTTCTACGACACGACAGGCGGCCAGATTACCATTGATGGAACCGACGTTCGCGACGTGAAGCTGGCCTCGCTGCGCGAGCAGATTGGCATCGTGCCCCAGGAGACACTGCTGTTTAGCACGACGGTGCGGGAGAACATCTTGTACGGTCGGCTCGACGCCACAGAAGAGCAGATGATGGCGGCTGCGAAGGCCGCCAACGCTCATGAATTCATCACCGCCCTCCCCGATGGGTACGACACGCGCGTGGGGGAGAGAGGCGTGAAGCTGTCGGGGGGACAGCGACAGCGGGTGGCTATCGCGCGAGCGTTGCTCAAGAACCCCCGAATCTTGCTACTGGATGAGGCCACGTCGTCACTGGACAGCGAATCGGAGGGTCTGGTACAGGAAGCGCTGAGCCGGCTGATGCAGGACCGCACGACCTTCATCATCGCCCATCGCCTGGCAACGGTCCAAATCGCCGACCGCATCGCGGTACTGGACAAGGGCCGCATCGTCGAAGTGGGTACACACAAAGAACTTCTGGCGTGCGGCGGTCTTTACGCACACCTGTACGCTCTGCAGTTTCGCACGCTGGACAGTGTCAGTAGAGCGACAGAGCACGAGGTGCCAGAGATTGAGTCCGTCATAGAAGGGGAACGGCGGAAACCGGATCTATCATCGCTGCTACGACTTTGAGGGTATCTAGCATACCCTATCAGAATGGTGCTTGCCTCATGAAAATTCGCACGATCACGGCCGGCCTGACGGTTGATGCCGAGTGCTCCCAACTTGTCGAGACCGTTCAGCGCTTGGCCGGCGCTCAAGTTCGATTTGAAGACGCCGGGTATGAAGTTCAGACGATTCGCGTCGCCACGCAGCCTATCCAGGATCTCGTGGGAACGAACGCCGGCGCCCTGCGCGACATAGCCGGCCGCATCCACAAAAACTGCGAGAAACACGATTTTCAGTTCGTGTCCCTCGGCCCGATCAACGGCCAGGGCTGTCTTGCGCTAACGGACGCTGTGCCAGACGTATTGGCCGAGCACGAGATGTTGAACGCCTCAATCACATTGGCGTCGAACGGGGAAGTCGATCCACCGGCCTGCCGTGCAGCCGCCGAAGTGATCGGCCGGCTGGCCCGCGAGACAGCCGGCGGCATCGGGAACTTCCGCTTCGCCGGGATCGCCGGATGCCCGCCAGGCATTCCGTTCTTCCCCTCGGCCTATCACGACGGCGGCGAGCCGACGCTGGCCATCGGGCTCCAGTCGGCTGACCTGGTTGAGGAGGCGTTCGCTGAAGCTGATGGGCTGGCAGACGCCGGCCAGCGGCTGACTGCACTGCTCGGCCAGAGACTGGCGCCCGTCGAGGAACTCGGTGAGGCGTTGGCCGAAGAATTCGGGTGGCGTTACTTGGGGATCGACCTGTCGCCGGCCCCGATGGCTGATGTGAGCATCGCGCGCGCGTTCGAGACATTGGGACTCGGGCAATTCGGGGAAGCCGGCACGCTCAGCGTCGCCGCCGTGACAACGCGAGCACTGGACAGAGTGGACGTCAAGAAATGTGGATTCTCGGGGTTGATGTTTCCGGTACTAGAGGATGCCGTTCTGGGACAACGCAATGCTGAAGGCCGCTTCGATGTCCAGGATCTACTCCTCTATTCGTCGGTGTGTGGCACCGGCCTGGACACGGTTCCCATCCCGGGCAACACACCACCAGAGCGAATTGAGCGCTTACTGCTAGATGTCGCGTCTCTGTCCCTTCGGCTCAACAAACCACTCTCAGTGCGGCTCTTCCCGGTGCCAGGCAAAGCGGCCGGCGAGACGACAACGTTCGAGTCGCCGTATCTCACCAACTCGCCGGTCATGAATCTGTAGACCTGTTCATCGATCAAATCAGCGTGTCTTCTCAATATATGGGGGGACATGTAGGATGATTTGGTAAATCGTCGGGTCGAAATACCATTTCGACCTACATATACGTAGATGTCAAGCCGGAAGCCGGCGCGAAGAGCACCACCATCGATCCGGTTGCCGGCTCACCCAGCCCGAAACCGATAGCCGAAGCCACGTTCGTTAAAGATATACTTCGGCTTCGCTGGGTCCGGCTCGATCTTCTGGCGCAGGTGCCAGATGTAGCGCCGGACGTAGCCCGTCGCATCCGCGTAGTCCTCGCCCCACACGGCGGTCACCAGATTCTCGGGCGAAATGACCTCGCCGGCATGCTCCATGAGGGTAGTCAGCAATTTGAATTCGGTGGGCGTCAAATCAATGGTCTCCCCACCCCGACTGGCCACCCGCGCTTGGCGATCGAGGATCAGGTCGCCCACCTGCAGGCGGGACTCTTGCCCCTGAACGTCTGCCTGCCCCACCCGCTGCAGCACGGCGCCAACCCGCGCCGCCAGTTCCGCGAAGCTGAACGGCTTGGTGACGTAGTCGTCGACTCCCAGGCGAAAGGCCTTCAGCTTGTCCGGCTCCTCGCCTTTGACAGTCAGCATGATGATGGGCACATCCGTCATGTCCCGGATGCGCCGGCAGGTCTCCCAACCGTCCAGACTCGGCATCATCACATCCAGCACAACGAGATTGGGCTGCTCTTGATATAGCTGCTGGAGCCCTGAGGCCCCATTGTCAGCCGTGGTTACAGCGTAGCCAGCATCGCTCAGGTAACGGCCCAACAGCTTCAGCAGGGACTCATCGTCATCAATCAACAGGATTTTCGCCGGCATAGGCCATCTCCCGCGCCACAGGCAGGGTGCACGTGAACGTGCTCCCTATCCCCGATTCGCTTTCCACTTCAATCCGACCGCCCTGCGCTTCCAGGAGCTTGCGCGCAAAGTAAAGCCCCAGGCCGTGGCCGTAAACTTCCTTGTTCTCGCGTTCCTGCACCCGGTAGAACTTCTCAAAGACTTGCTCCTGAAGCTCGGGTGGAATGCCGATCCCTTCATCGCTAACGGCGATGGCCACAGTGTCTGGGTCCACAAGCCAGGCCTTCGCCTGAATTAGGCTGTCAGGGGGCGAATACTTGACTGCATTGTCCAACAGGTTGTGGAGAATCTCAACTAAGTACTCCTCGTCCGCCAGCACAAAGGGAACATCTCCATCGGTCTGTAGGCGGAACTCATGCTGCGGCGCCTGGAGTTGACAATCTCGCACCAGGCGATGGAGTAGCGGCGGAACAGCCACCGGGCCCAGGCGGACGCGAAAGCGGCCGGCGTCAAGGCTCGAGACATTCAGAATGTTCTTGACCAACGCTGTCAACCGACTGCTCTCCCGACGCACGATTTGGATCGTGTCCCGCTGGCCGGCCGGCAGCTCGTCCGACACCTCGGCCAGCATCTCCAGCCCGCCATTGAGGCTGGTCAACGGCGACTGAAGCTCGTGGGATACCAGCGTCACAAACTCGTCCTTGAGCCGATCCAGTGTGCGCAGCTCCTCGTTCTTCTGTGCTAGCTCCTCGTTGGTTCCCTTCAGCCGGCGCGTCCGTTCCCGAACTTTAGCTTCCAGCTCGGCGTTCAACTGCCGAACATGCTCCTCGGCGCGATAGCGTTCACGAACCTGACCGTTGATCCAGCCCAGGACGAGGGCGACAACCGCCGGGCCCAGGACCCCAAAGAAAACCACCTCGGCGAAGAAGTTGAGGTCCAGCGCCTCAGAGCCGGACAGTATCAAATGTTCCAGAGTCTCGTAGACAAAAACGATCACGAAGAGGAGCACCGGTAACCCGACCTGGATCCATCGCAGCCGGCGATCAAAGGCCACGTAATCCTCCTCAACACGCCGCTGTTGTAGTTGCGAAACAAGTGCCATACCACAGACTCCATCAGTGCTCCATTTGGGCAGCAGTTCTAAATTTGACGTGGATTGGGGTGCTGGCCGGTAACTCACCCTCATTATATCAAGCAAGCCCGCCAATTACAAGCCCTCGCCGGCTGTTCCGGTATCCTCTGAACGATTTTTGACACACTTTTGACACTGATACGACATGGATATGACCTGGATCAGGTATAGTACGTAGGCAAGGTAACCAGCCAAATCTTACGTTTCCAGAGAGCGGTCGAGTTTCGGACTGAGGTGATTGGCCAGATGTCCTGTGACCTCGGGATGCACGTAGCAAGCTCGACCTACTTTGACACGAGGAGGAATTCGTATGATCAACCGTTCGAAAACATTGATGATCATCCTGATCGGCGTGCTGGTGCTGGCACTGGCTGCATGTGGTGGCGAAGAGGAGCCGGAGCCCACACAAGAACCCGCTCAGGCCACCGAGGCCCCAGCCCCCACTGAAGCCCCGAAGGTAGAACTATTCGGTGATTCCCTCCGAGGCGGCGTACTATACGACAAGTGGTGGAAGGTCCTCGGGATGGACGCGCCTGAAGAAGACCATGCGCTGTGGGCCACTCAGGATAGCAACACCCGCAGCGGCGACTCCACCTGGCGCTGCAAAGAGTGCCACGGCTGGGACTACAAGGGCGCAGACGGAGCCTATGGATCCGGCTCGCACTTCACCGGCTTTGTGGGCGTGCTCGACGCGGCCGGCCAGGGCGCTCAATACGTTCTGGGCGCTCTAAAGGGCGAGACCAACCCCGATCACGACTTCTTGGCCGTTATGGACGAACAAGCGCTGACCGACATCGCCCTGTTCATCGCCGAAGAGACCATGGACTACGATCAGTTCGTCGGCGAGGACAAGCAAGCGGCCGGCGGCGACCTCACCGTTGGCGACGACTTGTACCAGGATAACTGCTCCGAATGCCACGGTCCCGAAGGCACCGCCGTCAACTTCAAAGACGAGGCCGGCCCCGAGTACATCGCCGGCTTGGCGTCGGGCAACCCGTGGGAGTTCGCTCACAAGATGCGCTTCGGCCAGCCCGGCGTGGACGATATGCCATCCGGCATCGACAACGGCTGGACCGAGGACGAGCAGGTCTCAGTGCTGGCCTATGCCCAGAGCCTGCCCACCTCCAGCCCCGTCACCGAAGGCGGCGTGCTGTACGACAAATGGTGGAAAGCCATGGGTGCAGACGCGCCCGAAGAGGATCAAGCACTGTGGGCCACCCAGGACACCAACGAGCGCAGCGGCGACTCCACCTGGCGCTGCAAGGAGTGCCACGGTTGGGACTACAAAGGCGCAGACGGCGCCTACGGCTCTGGCTCGCACTTCACCGGCTTCCCCGGCGTCTTCGATGCCGCGTCCATGTCGGCGGATGAGCTGGCCGGCTGGCTGGACGGCTCCGCCAACTCGGACCACGACTTCTCCGCCTTCCTGGGCGAGGACCAGATCGGCATGCTGGTGGCCTTCCTGCAGGAAGGCATGGTTGACATGTCCAAGTTCATCAACGATGACAAGACTGTCGACGGCGATCCCGAGCACGGCAAGACGCTGTACAACGCCGGCTGCTCGCGCTGCCACGGCGAGGATGGCAAGACCATCAACTTCAAGGACGAGACCGCGCCCGTGTACGTGGGCACCCTGGCCAACGACAACCCGTGGGAGACTCTCCACAAGGCCTCCTTCGGCCAGCCAGGTGAGCACATGCCGGCCAGCGTGAACTTCGACTGGAGTGTGCAGGATCTTGCTGACCTACTGTCCTACGCACAGAGCCTGCCGGCCGAGTAAGGAAGTTGGAAAATAGAAAACGGAAAGGGGAAAATGGAGAATGGATTCCGTCTTCCATTCTCCATCCTCCGGTTTCCACCTTTTTGATCGCCGAAGGTCTCCTGACCGAGGCGAAACGGGCTCGGTCAGGAGGCCTTCGCCCAACGCGAGGTGGGGTCAAACGGGCTCGGTCAGGAGGCCTTC
This sequence comes from Anaerolineales bacterium, assembly GCA_018263655.1. Lineage (GTDB taxonomy): Bacteria > Chloroflexota > Anaerolineae > Epilineales > JAANWY01 > JAANWY01. Next base: position 7,130 of record JAANWY010000185.1, read on the forward strand.
GCCCAACGTGAGGTGGGGTCAAACGGGCTCGGTCAGGAGGCCTTCGCCCAACGTGAGGCGTAATCTAATCAATGTCAAGCTAAATCCAATCTCTAAACCACGGAGCTTTACCCATGAATCCAAGCTTAGTTCGTTGGGCGCAGTACGGAGCCATTGTCCTGATTGCCGCTTTCGCCTTTGGGCTGGTCATCCTCTCTGGACCGACGCCGGCTGCCCACGCTTTGCCTGAATACGCAGAGCGATCCGGTGAACCGTGCGCCACGTGCCACGTTTCGCCTGGCGGTGGCGGCCCGCGCACGCTGCGCGGCCTGCTGTGGGCCGCCCGCGGCCGGCCCGACCAGGTGCCCGTTCTGCCCAACGTGCTCATCGCCCCCGGCGTGACGAACGGACTGGAACTGTACGACGTCGCCTGCTCCGCCTGTCACGGACAGAAGGGCGAGGGCCTCTTTGGCGCAACCTTGGCCGACACCGCCTTGCGCGAGTCCAAAGTCCGCTCTAACGTCCTGCGCGGACGCGAACGGAGCGGCATGCCGGCCTTCGAAGGTCAGTTCACCGAGGAACAGCTCGACGTGCTAGTCAACTACGTGGCCGGCGTGGCCAGCGGGCAAATTGAACCACCGCCCGACACCTATCCGCTGCCACCTGGCCGGCTGACCTGTGGTTCGGACTCAGCGCCGGCTGCCTGTGGGGGGAACTGACATGACTACTCCACTCACCCGTCGCCAATTCCTCAAGTTGACGGCCGTCGCCGGCGGCTCGGCCGCCGCGATGGGCGGGCTGCAAGCTGTCCTGAACGCCACGCCCGCCGGCGCCGAAGAAGGGTTACTGGCGCCTTCCGGCGAAGAACACATCGTCCCCTCCGTCTGTCTGCTCTGCCCATCGGGCTGCGGGGTTCTGGTGCGCGTAGCCGACGGACGGGCCGTCAAGCTCGAAGGCAACCCCATGCACCCCATCAACACCGGCTCTCTGTGCCCCAAAGGCCAGGCTGCCCCGGAACTGCTGTACAACCCCGACCGGCTGACCGGCCCCCTGCGCCGCGTCGGCGAACGAGGCAGTGGAGAGTGGGAACCGATCACCTGGGACGAGGCGGTCCAGATCGTGGCTCAGAAGTTGAATGACCTGCGGGCCGCCGGCCACCCGGAGCGAGCCGCCTGTCTTTACGGCGAAACGCGCGGCCAGATGCGGCCCTTCATCGAACGCTTCATGCAGGCCGTCGGATCACCTAACGCCATTTCACACGACAGTTTGAACATCGAAGCGGCCAAGCTGGCTACGTACTACACCCAGGGGGTATACGACCTGCCGGCTTACGATCTGGAAAACAGCAACTACGTCCTCAGCTTCGGGGCTAATCTGCTGGAGGCCGGCCGCACGCCCCAGCGGATGGTCTCTGGCTACTCTTATATGCGGCGGGGCCGCGCCGAGCGCGGCAAAGTAGTCGTGATTGATCCCCGGCAGGGCGTCACCGGCGCCAAAGCCGACGAGTGGATCCCCATCGTGCCCGGCACCGACGCGGCCCTGGCCTTGGGCCTGGCCAACGTCATCATCCGCTCCGGGCTGGCAGACTCTGACTTCGTTCATAACTACAGCTTTGGGTTTGAAGACTTCAAGGATGGCGAAGGTAAATCTCACAAAGGCTTCAAGGAGTTCGTTCTGCAAAACTACCCGCCGTCCCGCGTGGAGCAGATCACCGGCGTGCCGGCCACCACCATCTCCCGCCTGGCAGGCGAGTTCGCCGGCAACCCGCCGGCCGTGGCCATTTTGCCCGGCAAGGGCGGGCTGCTCAACGGCAGCATCAATGGCCTGTACACGGCCATGGCCGTCCACATGCTCAACGCCCTGGTCGGCAGTATTGAGACGCCGGGCGGCGTGCTGGCGCAGCGCTACTTCCCGTGCGCCGACTGGCCCCAGCTCCCGCCGGATCCCGTGGCCGAGCGCGGTCGTACTGCCGAGCGGCTGGACGGCGCCGGCGCCCGCTTTCCACTGGCCCGCCACGCTTACCAGGCCGTCGCCGACCACATCTCGGAGGGCTACCCTTATCCGGTGGAGATGCTGTTCCTATACGATGCCAACCCGGTCTACGAAGTCCCCGGTGGAACGCGGTTCGTAGAGGCCTTCCAAAAGGCGCCCTTCATCGTCTCCTGCGCCTCATTCATGGACGAAACGGCCCAGTATGCCGACCTGGTGCTGCCCGAGCCGACCTTCCTGGAGCGCTGGCAGGATGACGCCATCGAAGGCCTGGGCTACCCCGGCGTCGGATTGCGCCAGCCGGTGGTGGAACCGCTGTACGATACGCTGAACACCGGCGACTTCCTGCTGCGCGTGGCGCAGGCTATGGGCGATCCGGTGGCCGGCGCTTTCCCGTGGTCCAACTTTGAAGAGCTGTTGAAGGACCGCCTGAAAACCATCGGCGCCGAGTGGGAGACGCTCAAAGAGCTGGGGGTGTGGATGATCCCCGGTTATCGCTTTGCCCGGCGCGGCAGCGAGAAGTGGGTGGCCGAAGTCGTGGGGCGTGATCGCATGTCGTCACCCCGCGATGGCCGCTTCGACTTTTTCAGCCGCGAGTTGAACTGTGCCTTGGGTGAGCTGGGCGCCGACGAACTGAAGGCGCTGGGTCTGAGTCAGGCAGGCGATGCTGTGTTTCTGCCGCACCACGAACCGGTGACGTATGCCGGCAACGCCGAGTACCCCTTCACCCTCAACGTCATCACCCTGATGAGCCTGGGGCCGTACAGCGCGGCCGCCAACATGCCGACGTTGCAAGAAATCAGCGGCATGACTGTGGGTGAAAGATGGGATAGTTGGCTGGAGATGAACCCGGAGGCCGCGCATGAACTCGAGTTGCGCAACAAAGATGGAGTCTGGGTAGAAAGCCCGTATGGCAAGCTAAAGACCAAAGTCCGGCTGGTCAAAAGCTTGCACCCAGACGTGGTGAACCTGCCCCACAATCAGGGCCACACCGCCGTGGGCCGTTGGGCCAGGAATCGCGGCGTGAATGGTTTGGAAATCCTGAACCCGGCCAGCGAACCTGCTACCGGACTGGCATCGTTCACAAATACGCGAGTGAAAGTTTACAAAGCGTGAAACGCAATGATTGACGATTGAGAATCATTACGTTTTACGCAGGTAACCGTTCAGGTAGTGGGGACCCTTGCGAAGGTTTGCCAATTGCATTCGGGTTGAGGTGCCCCTCGCCAGTCGAAAACCGGCCTCTGCCAAGGCTACTCCCAACCTTCGCAAGGGTGGCTGAGCGCTTACTTACGCAATACGCAACAGGAGTGTATCACATGCCCCGTTGGTCAATGGTAATCGATCTCGATAAATGCGTCGCCTGCCAGGGGTGCAGCATCGCCTGTCGAATGGAAAATAACACCCCGATTGTGTCGCCATCCGAGGCTGCCCTGGGCCGCTCAATGCTGTGGAACGATGTATTTCCGTTGCGAGCTGAGGAGGAGGGTGCAATCGCGAGCGCGAAGGCTAGATTCCTCACCCGCCCCTGTATGCACTGCGAAGACCCGCCCTGCGTCAAAGTCTGCCCGGTTGGTGCGACTTATCAGGATGATGAAGGCCTTGTGCGGCAGAATTATACCCGCTGCATCGGCTGCCGCTTCTGCACCGTGGCCTGCCCCTATGGGGTGCGCTACTTCAACTGGTACGAACCGGCCTGGGAAGACGGATTGGATCAGCATTTGAATCCGGATCGCGTTGAAGGGCGGGGCGTCCTGGAGGGACCGGCGGTGCGCCCCAAGGGGGTGGTGGAAAAGTGTACCTTCTGCATCCACCGGCTGCACAAGGCCCGGGCGCGGGCCGAAGCTGAGGGCCGCGACTTTCGCCCCGACGAGTACGTACCGGCCTGCGTCCAGACCTGTACCGGCAAGGCGCGCTTCTTTGGCGACCTGGATGATGCGAACTCGACCGTTTCCCTGCTCGCCCAGAGCCGCCGGGCTTTCCGGCTGCTGAACGAAGCGGGCACTCACCCAAAAGTGATTTATCTCCATGAAGGCTAGATCAGTTCATCCAGACAACAAGCACGAAGCTATCATCCTGACCCCGTTGCAAGACATCACAACCATCGATCGCTGGCTGTGGGCGCTCTTGCTCGGACTCATCGGCTTGGGCGGCTACGCCTATGTCCGGCAGTTGACCCTTGGGATGGGCGTCACCGGGATGAACCGCCCGGTGTACTGGGGCGTGTACATCACCAACTTTGTTTTTTTCATCGGTTTGGCTCACTCAGGTACGTTTATCTCCGCCATCCTGCGGCTGGCCGGAGCCGAGTGGCGCAAGCCCCTCACCCGGGCGGCCGAGGCCATCACCCTGTTCAGCCTGCCATTCGGCGTAGCCAGCATCGTGGTTGATATGGGCCGGCCGGAGCGGCTATTGAACGTCATATCCCATGGCCGCTTCCAATCGCCACTGCTGTGGGACTTCACTGCCGTTTCGCTGTACCTGTGTTCCAGCGTCGTCTTTTTCTATCTGTCGCTGTTGCCAGACATTGCCCTGTGTCGTGACCGGCTCACCGATGTGCCTGCCTGGCAACACCGGATGTACGAGATTCTGGCCCTGGGTTGGCAGGGACGCCCAGAACAGTTTCACCGGCTAGAGCGAGTCCTGGATGGGATGGCGATCTTCCTGGCCATGCTGGTCGTCACGGTGCATACTGTCGTGTCGTGGGTGTTCGGTATGACGATCCAGCCGGGCTGGCACACTGCGCTCATTGGCCCGTTCTTCCTGCTCGGTGCAATTTTCTCCGGCACGGCGGCGGTGGTCATCGCGCTGGCCATCTTGCGCCGGGTCTACCATCTGGAAGAGTCGCTCCCGCTCGGCCTGTTCAACTCGCTGCGCAAGCTGCTGATCGTGTTCACCCTGGGCTGGCTGTACATGATGGTGTCTGAGTTCCTGACCATCTTCTATGGCAACATCCCCGAAGAGATGGAAGTCTTCTGGCAGAAATTTACCGGCGATTTTACCTGGCTGTTCTGGGCTATGACGATTCTGGTTTTCGTCGTCCCGCTGCTCATCTTTATCTTTCGGGGCAAGGACAGCATTGGCTGGATGGTCACGGCCTCGGTGCTGATCAACGTGGGGATGTGGCTCGAACGCTTCGTCGTCATCGTGCCCACCGAGACCCGCCCCCGCCTGCTGTATGAACTGGTGCAGGGCACATACCGGCCGACGTGGGTCGAGGCAGTCATCACCGTTTCGATGTTCGCCGGAATGTTCCTGCTCTACGCGGTATTCACCCGCTTCTTCCCCATCGTGCCGGTGTGGGAGACGGCGGAGGAGCCTGGAGCCGAAGTGCCGCCCGTCACGCGGCGGCGGCGCCGGTTTGGAGTACGGAGATAGGCTCAGTAGATCCAATTTTGCTCGGCCTGGATCGCCAGATCCAGGCTCACGGCGGGGATCTGGCGATCCCCTCTGAACGAATTTGGATCTACTGAGACTCTGATTCGGAGGGCAAGAGATGACAATCGGTGAATTGATTGGAGCCTTCTTCACCACACCCGGGCCGGGCGGTGTCGTCGTCATCCTGGTCTTAGGCCTCGCGGGTGCGATCTATGTCCTGCTCACGCGCTGGATTCTGCAAGGTGGGCAGGCTGAAGAAGGCACGATGCGGAGACTGCGGTAAGGGAGCTAAGAGTCTATCCGAAAAGCAGAGGCGGCCTGCCTGTCGCATGTGCCTGCCTGTGGTTAGATTTGTCCCAGCGACCGCCTTTTGATCGCCGAAGGTCTCCTGACCGAGGCGAAACGGGCTCGGTCAGGAGACCTTCGGCCATCGTGAGACGGAACCTAACAATGTCAAGTTAATCAGGTAACTGCTAGAAGGAGGAAGATCTGATGTCATGGCTTACCAGCATTGGGAGCGCCGTGGTGGCGCTACTCATCATCGTGCCGGCCGTCAAAATCGTCTGGCAATACGAGCGGGGGGTGGTCTTCCGCTTCGGCAAACTGCGCGGCAAGCGTGGGCCGGGCCTCAACTTTATCATTCCCTACATCGATCGCATGATCAAGGTGGACATGCGCGTCGAAACTCTGGTCGTCGAGCCCCAGGAAGTCATCACCCGCGACAACGTCACCGTAGAGGTGGATGCTGTGGTCTACTACCACCCGGTGAATGCCGTGGACGCCATCATCACGGTGCGCAACTATGACATGGCCACCGGCCAGATCGCCCTGACCACCTTGCGAAGCGTGCTCGGCCAGTCCGACCTGGACGAATTGCTGGCCCACCGCGACCGGGTCAACGAGCGATTGGCGCACATCATTGACGATCACACCGAGCCGTGGGGCATCCAGGTAGGCGTCGTCGAGGTCAAAGACGTGCTGCTGCCCGAGGGCCTGCAGCGGGCTATGGCCCGCCAGGCCGAGGCCGAACGCGAGAAGCGGGCCAAAATCATCCACGCCGATGGCGAGCGGCAGGCGTCAGAAGCGCTGGCCGAGGCCGGTGACCGGCTGGCCGCATCACCCGCCAGCCTGGAATTGCGCTATCTGCAAGCGTTGGTGGAAATGGCCAGTGAGCAGAACGCCACCGTCCTGCCCATCCCGCTGGACATACTTCGTCACGCGGCGAGAGCGCTACATGGGGAGTGACGCGGTCGCCGGCGCTGAGCTGTACGCAGCGCTGGCCGAGGCATTAGGCCAGCCGCCGCCCTGGTTGGCCGAGGCCGGACGCAACTGGCCTTTGTTTGAAGCTGCTGTCGGTGCGGCCCAGCACCTCGGCTCGGAAACTGCCCGCCGGGGCGCAGAAGCGCTGGCCGCCATTCCGCCCGAGCCGCTGAAGACGCGCCGCCGGCGTTACCGGCAGCTCTTCGCCGGCCCGGGGCGGCCGCGTTTGTGGCTGTACGAATCAATGTACGTGGACGGGCGCTTACTCGGGCCGGTCGCATTTGCCGTACAACGAATCTACGAAGCCGCCGGCCTGGAAGTGGAAGGCGCCGAGCTGCCCGACCACGCCTCGCTGGAGCTGGCTTTTCTGGGCTGGCTGGCGGAACAGGAAGCCGCCCACCCGACCCAGGCCGGCGACTGGCAGCAGTTGGCCCGCCGCTTCATGCAACGCCACGCCGGGCGCTGGCTGCCCGATCTGGGGCGCGCTCTGGCCGCCAGCGGCGACTCGGTCTACGCGCCCATCGGTCAACTGCTGGCCGATTGGTTGACCGAGGCCGAGCGACCGCGGCAGAGGGGCAAGATGCCATCTTGCCCTACACTGCCGGCCATCCCGCAGACCGAGGTGTGCGCCCTGTGCGGCTTCTGCGCGCAGGTGTGCCCGACGCAGGCGCTGATCGTCCGCGAAACGGACGCGGAGACCGGGTTGGTGCTCATCCCCTCGGCGTGCGTGGGCTGCGGAAAGTGCGAGCGGGTGTGCGATTTCAGTGCGTTGCGGTTGGAGGAGCCGTCATCGGACGCCGCCGGCCCGGTCGCGCTGCGGGTCTCACACCGTGCCATGTGCGCCGGCTGCGGGCAGCCCACCGTCAGCCGCGCTGAGCTGAAGGCCATCGCCGCCAGCATCGGCGAGTGGCCACGATGGTTGGATTATTGTCTGGAATGTCGTCCCATACTAATGGAGAGCGTCTGATGTATCTTCCCCAGTCCCCCTCATGATTCCCTCTACTGGTTGATCAACACGCCACCCGTTGGCGGCATCGTGGTGGGTCTCATTGCCGGCGGGTCCATCCTGGCCTACGGTCTCACCCTGCGCTGGATCGCCCGGGGCCGGGAGGCCGGCGAGCGCGAAACGTACGCCTATCCCACGCCGGCGCTGGTGGCAAAGCGGGTAATGTCGGACCACAGCGAGACCACCCCCAGGAGCTCCACGATATCCCTGTCCTGGAAGCCCATCCCTTTCAGCGCTCGAGTGTGCGCGGTCGTGCAGTACTGGCAGCCGGCGACGGCCGAAACAGCCAGGGCGATGATTTCCTTGGTGCGACTGTCCAGCTTCTCACTGGGAGCCATCACGGCCTGCATCCGATCCCACGTGCTCTCCAGGTAGTCGGGGTGGTTGGCCATGGCCCGATAGAGAGCCGGCACTCCTTTTGTGCCATAGGCCTCCTTGATTTTTTCGAAGACGGCCTTCGCTTTGGGGTCGGCTTCGGCTTCGCTCACCAACTTGACTCTTGGCATTTGATGCAACTCCTTCCGAATACTGATCTTTCAACGACCCAGAGGCGCCGGCTGGACTCGAACCAGCGGTCAGGGTTTTGCAGACCCTTGCCTTACCCCTTGGCTACGGCGCCTGGTGAAAGCGTTCAGGGGGTAACCCATAGAGCATCCCTTCGACGGGCCCTTCGACAGGCTCAGGACGCCGCTCAGGACGCCGCCTGAGTAGACCGAGGCGAAGCCGAGGTCGTATCGAAGCGACGTCCTGAGTTCATCGAAGGGGGTGCGGCTTGTGCGAAGAACCA
>JAANWY010000186.1 GCA_018263655.1 Anaerolineales bacterium
GATCCCGCTGGGATGAGGTCCCGCTGGGATGAGGTCCCGCTGGGATGAGGTCCCGCTGGGATGAGGTCCCGCTGGGATGAGGTCCCGTTGGGATGAGGTCCCGCTGGGATGAGGTCCCGTTAGGATGAGGTCCCGCACAACGGCCCGGTTTTGGAAGCTATTTGACCGCTTACCACCTGATGTACAGCGCAGGGCGCATAGAGCCTATCGCTTGTGGCAAGTTCACCCCTCTGCCAAGAGCTTATACTTCAAACGAGTTGATCCGGAAGAGCCGATCTACTCGGTTAGAATTGGGCTTGACGACCGTGCATTAGTACCTTATCAATCAGATCCTTGCACAAAAAGCAAGAATTTCGGATCCGGTAAGTGAACTCAACTGTTCGGCAAGGTCTCCGACCGCAGCCGATGGGTCTTTGGGCTCGGTCGGAGACCTTCGCCCAACGGAGAATTTTGGCTCTGGCTTGTCCAGGTTAGGACTGCTCGAAGGCGATACGATTTACTGGTTCTGGATTGGCGGTCACGATGAATACGAGCGTGAGTTAGGCTGATAGACTATGGATGATCAGGCCCCTGCCGTCGAAATGCGCGGCATCGTGAAACGATTCCCCGGCGTCATCGCCAACGATCACGTCGATCTTGATGTGCGCGCCGGCGAAATCCACGCGCTGCTGGGCGAGAACGGCGCCGGCAAGAGCACCCTCATGAACGTCCTCTCCGGCCTGTACCGCGAAGACGCCGGCGAGATTCACCTGCGCGGCCAGCGCGTCGAGATCGGTTCACCACGCGACGCCATCAACCTGGGCATCGGCATGGTGCACCAGCACTTCATGCTGGTGGAGCCGATGACGGTGGCCGAGAACTTCATGCTCGGCCTGGAACAGCTCGAATTCGTACCTGATGAGAAGCAGATCGAACGCGACATCGTTGAGCTGTCGAAACGCTACGGCCTGGGCGTCCATCCCGACGCCTACATCTGGCAGTTGTCGGTGGGCGAGCAGCAGCGCATCGAGATTCTGCGGCTGCTCCACCGTGGCGCCGGCATCCTGATTTTGGACGAACCGACGGCCGTGTTGACGCCGCAAGAGGCCGATGAGCTAGGCCGCACGCTGAACCAGATGGCCGGCGAGGGCAAGGCCATCATCTTCATCACCCACAAACTGCGCGAGGTGATGGCGTTCTCGGACCGGGTGACGGTGCTGCGCGACGGCGAAAACGTCGACACGCTCGTCACCACCGAGACCAGCCGCGATGAACTGGCCCGTCTGATGGTGGGGCGCGAGGTCTTGTTCCGCATCGAGAAAGAAGAGCGCGAGCCTGGCGAGGTCGTGCTCAGCGTGCAGAATCTGGAAGCCTTGAACGAGAAAGGGCTGCCGGCGCTCAAGAACGCCTCCTTCGAGGTGCAAGCCGGGGAGATTTTGGGCATTGCGGGGGTGGCCGGCAACGGTCAGCGCGAGTTGGCGGAAGTCATCAACGGATTGCGCGAGGCGACCAGCGGAACAATTCGCGTGCGTGACCAGGATGTGACCAACCAATCGCCCGGCAAGATGATTGCCATCGGCGTCAGCCACGTGCCGGAGGATCGCGTCGGCGTCGGCCTGGTCCCGAATCTGCCGGTGAGCGACAATCTCGCCCTCAAGGGCTACCGCGAACCGCCGCTGTCGCGCGGCCCGTTCTTGGTCCCGAAAGCCATCCGTGACTTCGCCGCACGACTCATTTCCCTGTTCGATATCGCCACGCCAAGCGCGGAGACGCCCGTCAAGCTGCTGTCGGGCGGCAACTTGCAGAAGACGATTCTGGCGCGGGAGATCACGGCTGGCCGAGGCCTCATCGTCGCCGTGCACCCCACCCACGGCCTGGACGTAGGGGCGACAGAGACGGTGCACCAGACGTTGTTGGAGCAGCGTGACGAGGGCGCTGCCATTCTGCTCATCTCGGAAGATCTGGACGAACTTCTGACTCTCAGTGACCGCATCGCCGTGATCTACGAGGGGCGCATCATGGGCGTCACCGAGACCGACGAAGCTGACGTCGAGGAGTTGGGCTTGATGATGGCCGGCGAACTCAAGGGTTGAAGGTTGGAAGGTTGGAAGGTTGAAGGTTAAAGGTAAGGGAGATGACGATGTCTGCACACCAAACTGCTGCTCTGTACGGTAAGCTGGTTCTCTGGTTGCGAGATGAGGCCGCCAAGTTGCGCGCGGAAGCCGAGGAGGCATCTACAGCCGAAGACAAAAAGGAACGTTTGGACGACTTAATCCGTGACTGGTTCTTCGACCCACAGGAAGACCTTCACGGTCTGGCGCCGAGGGACATCATCTGGGCCGAGCACAAGGGTGAGCCTAATCCAGTGCCGGCGGATAGGCTCGACGATTTCTTCGATGACTGCCCCATCTGCCAACAGATGAAGGAAGACATCGAAGCTGCTGAAGCTGAAGGACACGACCACGGCTGGAACTGGTACTACGACGACGGCGGCTACCCTCTCATCGCCATGTACGATCCCGAAGGCTGGGATGAGCGCTGGGCCGAGGACGAAGCGAAGTTCGAAGAATGGAAAGCTGAGCAGGAAGAATCTCCACCGCCGGAACCCGACTACGAGCCGCTGCCGATTGAAGACCTGGAGCTTGACCCGGAAACCTTCATGGAGGTGGTTCGAGCTCCCTGGCTAGATCCGGCGCTACACAAAGCAGCCACCAAGCTAACTGAGCACCTGGATGTACCCGAGCCTGGCGATCGGATGGGACCAGGTTACCGCCGCATCACTCAGGGCGAGGCCCTGTCCCTGGTTGCCGGCCTGCACCAGCAAGGCGTTGACATCGACGCCCTGCTGGACCAGGTCCAGGCCTGGCCGTACGAGAACATCGCCCTCGACTGGCTCAGCCAGCCCGAGCAGAACGCGGCTCTCGTTTCCCAAGCCCTGGACGACATGCCGCCTGACGATTATGCGAGCCTGACTCGATTCCGCCACCACCGGGACTTCATATTGATGCTCGCAGAGTTGGTACCGCCGGCTGCCCGAATCTGGCTCCAGGGCTGGTTGGATGCCGTCGTCCAAGGCGCCTTCCAGCGTGAAACGTAAAACGTGATGAGGTCTGTTTGATTAGTGCGTAGTAGCGATTTCAGTCGCCAGAAACAGCTGAAGCCGTTACTACCAATCAAGGACTTCAACCGAGTCTTGGTCACACTCAGATGAAAGTTGTATTCGAGAAACGCCTAGAGCGATCACGAACAGCCGCCCTTTTGGTGCCGATCGTGTCCATCATTCTCGCCCTGCTGTTTGGTGGGATCTTGCTGGCGGCCGCCGGCGCCAATCCGTGGGAAACATACAAAGCCATGGCCCTCGGCGCCTTCGGAGCTCAGTACAACATCTCCGAGACACTGGTCAAGGCCATCCCGCTGATGCTGACGGGGCTCGCCGTGGCCATCGCCTTCCGCATGTTGTTTTGGAACATCGGCGCCGAGGGGCAACTGGCCATGGGCGGCATCGCGGCTGCCGGCGTCGCCCTGTTCTGGACCGACACGCTGCCCGATCCGCTGGTCATCCCCGTGATGCTCTTGGCCGGCTTCGCCGCCGGCGCCGTCTGGGGCCTAATCCCCGCTGCCCTGAAGGCCTACCTGGACGTGAACGAGATCATCACCACGCTGATGATGAACTACATCGCCATCCTGCTGGTCAGCCACCTCTACGTCGGGCCGTGGAAAGATCCGCAAGGCTACGGCTTTCCCGGCACGGCCCAGTTCGAGAAAGTCGCCTGGCTGCCGCGCCTGACGGGACGCGTACACTTGGGCATCGTCTTCGCGGTGGTGGCTGCGCTTTTGATCTGGATCGTGCTCGACCGCACGCGCTGGGGCTACGAGATTCGCGTCATCGGTGAGAATCCGAAGGCGGCGCGGTACGCCGGCATCGGCATCGGACGCAATATTCTACTGGTAATGCTGCTGTCGGGCGGGTTGGCCGGCATCGCGGGCATGTCGGAGGTGGCCGGCATCTCCCATCGCTTGCAGCAAGGGTTGACCGTCGGCTACGGCTACACGGCCATTATCGTGGCCTGGCTGGCGAAGCTGAACCCGTGGGGCGTGCTGTTGGTGGCGGTGCTGCTGGCCGGCTTGCTGGTGGGCGGCGACCAGATTCAGATCAGCATGGGGTTGCCGGCGTCGGTGGCGCTGGTGCTCCAGGGTGCGATCCTGTTCTTCGTGCTGGGCGGCGAGATCTTCACTCAGTACCGCGTGCGGCTGGTGCGCGCGGGGCGGGAGGTGGAGGAGCCGAGGCCGGCGGTGGAGGCGGGGGCGTGATGCGTGGTGCGTGTTCCGTACAGCGGGTTATCGGCGTTATGGCGACGGAAGGTACCTTGTCGGTGGACCTAGAAGACGGGCGCACGATTTCAGTGCCCATCGGCTGGTATCCTCGCCTGGCACATGGAACGCCGGCGGAGCGCGCTAACTATGAGATAAGCGGCGCAGGTTATGGCATTCATTGGCCCGATCTCGACGAGGACATCGGTGTTGAAGGGGTGCTACTTGGTAAGAAGTCCACGGAAAGTCGTACTTCACTCGAACGATGGCTCCAACAGCGTGAGCCGGAGCAATAAGCGTTTCGCCACTCGGATCCCGCTAGTAGTGCTCGGCATAAATAAGTCACCAGTTGCCCATCGAAATCACGGCCAGCATCCCGAGCGACGTCCCGAGCTTGACGAGGGGTAGGCCGGAACATAGTGGAGGCCG
>JAANWY010000187.1 GCA_018263655.1 Anaerolineales bacterium
CATGACGCCGCTTTCCATTTTCCATCTTCCAATCTCCATCCTCCAATCTCCGTTCTCCAGGTTCTCGTCGGCTCTGCCAGTCAGCGTGACGTTCAACCGGACTTACTCCTCGACAGGCCGGTGGATGAGTTACCCGTCATGAGCGACCGGGGTTGGAACGGGCTCGCAAACGCGAGCCCGTCACTTTCTGTGGTCACCTGGTGGTTGGCGCTTACGCTACTGGGGCTGGCCGTGTGGCCGATGGTTGTCGTGGCATTGCCCGGGTTTGTGGATCGCGGATCGGCGTTGGCGCGGGCAGCCGGCCTCATCCTCGTTGGATACCTTGTTTGGATCGCGGCCTCGCTGCGCTGGCTGCAGAACACGCCGGCGACGGCCTATGCGATGCTCGTTCTCGCCGGAACGCTCTCTTATTTTGTCTTCTGGCGCCGCCGTGCGGGGATTGCGGCCTTTCTCCGCCGGCGATGGCGCCTGATCCTGGTTGAGGAAGCTCTGTTTGCGCTAGCCTTCCTCGTCTTCGTCGGGGTTCGAATGCTCAACCCCGATCTTTGGCAGCCCTGGTTCGGTGGCGAGAAGCCGATGGAGTTTGCGTTTCTGAACGCGATTCTCAAGAGCGCCCATTTCCCGCCGTACGACCCCTACTTTGCCGGCGGCACCATCAACTACTACTACTACGGCCTCTACCTCGTTGGATTGCTCATCAAGCTGACGGGGATCGTGCCCGAGGTGGCCTTCAACCTGGCTGTGCCAACGCTGTTCGCGCTCACGGTGGTCGGGGCGTTTACGGTAGTTTACAACGCCACAATTTCGGGTTTTTCTACTGCGGTTCGAAATCCGAAACCCGTCCTGAGCGGCGTCCTGAGCCTGTCGAAGGGCCTGTCGAAGGGCTTGTCGAAGGGCCCAGTCGAAGGGTCCGAAATCCGAAATCGAACCTCCCTTAGAGCAATACTCTTTGGCTTGACGGGTGTGTTGTTTGTGGCGGTGATTGGCAACCTCGATGGGGTTCGGCAGGTGTTTGAGCAACTGCAGCGCACGGGCAACATCGGGCATTTCGACTTTTGGCGTAGCAGCCGCGTAATCCCCTTCACCATCAATGAGTTTCCCTACTTCAGCTTTCTCTTCGCCGACCTGCACCCGCATATGATCAATATCGCATTTTCAATTTTTGTGCTGGCGCTCCTACTGCACCTCTCCTCTCCCCCTCTCCCCCTCTCCCCCTCCCGTCTTCCATTTTCCCGCACGTTCCGTTTGGAGAGCGTCCTTTTTACCGTCCTGCTCGTACTCGGCCTCGGCGCCGTCTTCGTCATCAACCTCTGGGAGTTGCCGGCGTACTTGGTCTTGACGCTGGCTGTGTTGGTGCTACGCAGCCGGCAGTCGTCGGGGCGGTGGCGAATCGTGCACGATGGCTTCCTGTTCACCGTGGTTGCCGGCCTGGCCTACTTGCTCTATCGTCCGTTCTACGCGAACTACAAGGCTCTACACGTCGGGCTGGATGTCGTTGAGCGCGGGTCGGAACTGAAGCCGTTCTTGACGGTCTGGGGCTTTTTGCTCTTCGTCCTGGCTTCGTATCTTCTGGTCGCCTTACTACGATCAGAGGGCGCGCAGTGGTTGGCGGCTGTGTGGCGTCAGCGGGCGCGCTTCGCACGCTTTCGACGGCTGGCGCGCCGGCTAGGCGCTGATGCGGCGCCGTCGTTCTGGATCGGGTTGATTGCTTTGACGCTGGCCCTCCTGCTGGGCGTCGGGTTCGCCTGGATTGGTGAACGTGTCCTGGCCATTATGGTGCCGCTCGTCATCGCGGCCGGCGTCCTCCTGCTGCGCCGGCGGGTCGCGGCCGGCGAGCAGTTCACGGCGTTGCTGGCGTTTGTCGGATTGGGTGTGGTGACCGGAACCGAGATCGTATTCCTGAAGGACTTTCTGGCCGGCGGCGAATGGTATCGCATGAACACCGTCTTCAAGTTCACCACCGAGGCGTGGGTGCTAATGGCGCTGGCGTCGGCGATGGCGCTGCCCGCTATCTGGCGCGGGCTGCAGCAGACCCTTGTGGTTCAGACGGCGTGGCTCGGCGTTTTCGGCGCGTTGCTGTTGGCGAGTTTGATCTATCCGATCTACGGCACAGCGGCGCGGGTCGATGATCGGTTTCCGGGCGCGCGGCCGGCTGTCGGTACATTGGACGGCACGGCCTTCATGCGCGCCGGCGAGTATCGATGGCCGGACGAGAACACCGTCGAGCTCCCCTACACCTACGATGCGCTGCAGTGGCTTCTTGACAACGTGCAGGGTACACCGGTCGTTGCCGAGGCTAACATCGGGTACTATCGCGAGGGCGGCCTTCGCGTCGCCACCTACACCGGCCTGCCGGCCCTCATTGGATTTCACCAGGGGGAGCAGCGCTACGACTTTCAGGTCGGTCCGCGCGCACTTAAGGCTGACGCGTTGTTCCAAACGCACGATGTCGGGCAAGCGCTGGATATTATTGAGGAGCTCGACGTGTCGTACGTTTATGTTGGTCAACTGGAGAGAGCCTGGTACCCGGAACCTGGCATCCAGAAGTTCGAGGAGATGCGCCAGCTCGGCATGTTGGAGGTCGTCTACGAGAACCCCGAGGTGACCATCTACCGCGTCACTGTGGAGGAGCCGGCACTCGGATGAACTTGACACTAACTCATCCGAGCAGTATCTTTAGAATGTCTCTTGTAGACCGGAGATATATTCATGACGGAGGTGTGATGATGCCTGAACTGGTTTTTGAGGGGAGCCTACCATCTTCATACGAATTTCAGCAGGCCCTTGCTCAGGCCATGGCAATGACCAACCCGGTCGATGATCTGTTGGAACTGGCGAATCGACTTCGCGAGTATGAGCAGGAACATAACATGACGTCGGCTGATTTCTATCAGCGTTACCAGGCCGGCACATTGGAAGAGGGGTTGCAACATTGCACGGAGTGGGCTGCTGTCTATGATCTGTTTGTCAAGACTAGACGAATGGTGGAGGCCACGCTGATGCGGGCCGGAGTCCAACCAGAACTAAGTGAGACTCCAGTGTGAGCCTCTTCAGGTATCTGACTCGTTTGGAGAATACGCTCCGGTCGCGTGGGGATCTCTTCCTAGACACTCTGCGGCTGACGGTGACGAGCATCGGTGCTCTCTTTGAGGTTGATGTCCGCTTCTATGACGGCTCGCGGCTCATCGTTACTGAAGAGATAGAACAGGTTGGGCAGCGGGGCGTGAGGCGGCTTACCTACAAGTTCCATTATCAGGAAGAGGATGGAACCCTCATCTTTCGATACGATAATGTGCCCCACTATCCACATCTCTCCACCTTTCCTTCTCACAAGCATGTAGGGGACTCCGTTATCGAGGCCCAGCCGCGAGACCTATCTGACGTCCTTCGCGAGATTGATGCGATCATCTATCCAGAACCGGAGGAAGAGTAAGCCCCTTCCGCGTGCTCTGCGTGTGTAATACTATTTGAAGTACTGCATCTCTATATATGTCGTGGCTATCAGGTACCTCGTGCCTGCACAAGAAGAGGCCTCAACTGTGAGGGCGGTAGCCGGGTCACGGCCTGAGTAGTTGCTATATGTCAATATATGGTGGCAGACACAAGCTCGCGCGCCGGTGACTTCGCTGACAAGTACCGTGCTTACTTACCGCGCATCCTGAACTACATGCGGCTCCGGGTGGGTGACGAAGCGCTGGCCCAGGATCTGACGGCGACGACGTTCGAGCGAGCATTCGGCGCCATCGACTCCCTGCGGTCGGAGGCGGCCTTTGGTGGTTGGATCTTCACGATTGCGCGCAACGTCGTCAGACAGCACTACCGCGATCGACGAGAAACCGTGGCGCTGGAGAATCTGGCCCAGATGGTTGATCCGGCGCCGTCGCCGGAGGGGCGCGCAATGGATGCGGCTGAGCTGCGAGAGATTCTGGCCGGCCTCCAGACTTTGTCGGAACGCGAACGGGAGATCATTCGGCTGAAGTTCGTTGGTGAGTTGAAGAACCGAGAGATTGCGCCCATCATGGGGCTGACCGAGAGTCACGTAGCCGTCATCGTGTATCGGGCGTTGGGTAAACTGCGCGAGTTAGTGGTTAGTGAATGGTGACGCAGCACAATGAGTGAAGGCAAACATTGCTCTGGCGACCTGGGGAGTGGCATCAGCGCCGCTGAGGAGCTGCACGCTGCTCGCGAGGTGTCGGAGCAAGTTGATGACATGTTGGCCGGCCGGCCAGTAACCTCACATCGTCCGGAACTGGTGGTGGCGCAACGATTAAGCCAACTGGGCCATCTCCTGCCGCCCGTTGCGCCGGCGTTCGAGCGTCGCGTATTGGCGCCGGCGCAGCGTCGGGAGCGACGCTGGCCTGGGCTGCGGTTCCCCGTCCGTGCGTTCTCACTGGCGGCGGTAGCCACGGCGGTTGTCCTAATACTCGTGCTGACGGCGCCCGGTCAGACAGCGCTGGCTCGTCTGGCCGCCATCTTCCACCTTGAATCTGTGGATGTCGGAATCAACGTGGCGACAGCGACGCCGGCCGGCACCTATCGCGTTGTGGCGCCGCGTGTGGAACGGCCTCTTGGGGGACTGGACGCGGTTCAGGGGGTGGCGCCGGTACCCGTTCTGGCCCCGTCGAAGTTGCCGGCCGGGTGGGCGCTGTGGGATGCACGCGCCATCTACTATCCGGATTTGCCGGCTAGCGTGCCCTTGAATATCATTCTCACATACGCTGATGTGGCGACTGAATCAGCGTCGGGTGCGTCGCTGGAAATCGTCGAGTACTTCATCCAGCTGGGCGACAATTTGACCATTGATTCGCTGCGTCGTGCTGATCGGGCTTCTGCGTCAGCGCGTGAGATGACGATCGATGGCCGGCGGGTAATTCTGATCGAAGATGGTCAAGCGACGGGTGTACGCACCCTCATTTGGCAGCAGGACGACATCTTGGTGGAGGTGGAGGCGAGTGGCCTCTCCGCCGAGGATCTGCTCTCGATCACCGCTTCACTACAACCCATAGACTGACCCATGACGGCTTTCATTACCTGGTTTTTCATCCTGGAGATTCTGGGCGCAATCACTCTGCCCATCGCCTTCCGGTTGTTTCGGTGGCTGCCGGACCGTGGCTACGCCTTGGCTAAGCCACTCGGACTCTTGCTGACGGGCTACGGCCTGTGGGTGCTGGTCAGCTTCCGGTTCCTCCGCAACACCCGCGTCGCCATCGTGCTCGTGATGCTGATCGTGGCAGCCGGCGCCGTCTATCTCGTCAGGCAACAGTGGCCGGCGTTCCGGGCGTTCTTGCGTCTCAACCGACGCGTCATCCTCGTGACGGAGCTTCTCTTTCTGATTGGCTTCGCTGCCTGGACCGTTTTCCGGGCTTACAATCCGGCGTTGGATCACACCGAGAAGCCGATGGAGTTGGCTTTCCTCAACGCAATCCTGCGCAGCGATACGTTCCCGCCCCACGACCCTTGGCTGGCCGGCTACACGATCAGCTACTACTACTTCGGCTACCTCATCGCCGCTGTGCTGACGAAGCTCGCAGGCACGGCGCCGGCGGTGGCCTTCAACCTGATGATCGCGGCGTTGTTTGCGCTGACGCTGACCGGGGCGTACAGTCTGACGTACAACTTGATCGAAGGCCTGAGGAGGAGCGAGGGAGCAGGGGGGCAGGGGGGCTGGGGAGCGGGGGGGCGAGGGAGTGGGGAAGTGGGGCTCGAACAGCATTCTCCCTCCAGCCCTTTGAGTTCCCTTCTCGTGGCCCTTTTCGGTCCGCTTTTCGTGGCTGTTGCCGGCAACCTCGAAGGTTTTCTCGACGCTCTGCATTCGCGCGGCCTCGGGTCGGCAGCGTTCTGGGAGTGGCTGGATATCCAGGATCTGTCGGCGCCGGCGACGTCGGGCGGGTGGATTCCGGAGCGAAACTGGTGGTGGTGGCGAGCATCGCGCGTCATCACGCAGCGGGACCTGCTCGGCAATCTCGTGGAGATCATCGATGAATTTCCACTCTTCTCGTTCCTGCTGGGCGACATGCACCCCCACGTGCTGGCGCTGCCTTTCGCGTTCTTGGCGCTGGCCGTCGCGCTGAATATCCTTTTTGGCACAGGGCGTGACGAAGACTGGCCTTTCGACGGTGCTCAGGACTGGTTGCCGGCGCTCAGCCTCTCACCTCTGGCGTTGTTTCTGCCGTTCCTCATCGGCGCCTTCGGGTTTCTGCATAGTTGGGACTTCCCGACGTATCTGTTGCTTGTGACAGCAGCGTACGGGCTGCGTCGCTACATCGAGTTGGGCCGGCTCAAGTCAGACTGGTGGCGCGATATGGTGTGGTTCGCTGTCTGGCTAGCGGCACTCAGCATCATCCTGTTCGTCCTGTTCCACATCGGTCCGCGACCGTACACGGGGGGTGTTGGCCTGGTCGGCGTCGTGAAGACGAAGCTGCGCCAGTTCACCGTGATGTTCGGCCTGTTCCTGTTTGTCGTCGTCAGTTTCCTGATACTGCAGGTCCGGGCGTGGTTCTCGTCAGCCCGAAACGACGGTGTGTCAGTTGACGTTTGGGCCGTAATCGTGATCGCTGTGGGCGTTGCCGGCTTATGCTTTGTACTGGGGTGGTGGACGGCTGCTGCGCTTTCAATTCTCATCGGTCTTGGTGTGATCGTCTTACTCAATAAGGTGCGCTTAGCTGCTTCTGAGCAAAGGAGCGGGGGAGCAGGGGAGCGGGGGAGCGTTCACCCCAGCACCCCAGCACAACTTGGGAATCCGGTCGCGGCCAGTACAATTTTCGTCTTGCTCCTGATCGTCACGGCTTTGGCACTCACGTTCGCGACAGAGTTTGTGTTCGTGCGAGACCGATTCGGCAGCCGGATGAACACCGTCTTCAAGTTCTACTATCAGGCGTGGGTGATGCTGGCTGTCGCGTCGGCGTTTGGTGTGTACTATTTGGTGCGACGCTGGCGCAGTGTGCTGCGCTGGGCGTGGGTGGCCGGCTTCGGTGTGGTGCTCTTGGCCACTCTGGTCTATCCCGTTCTTGCCGGCTATACGCGCGCGGGGCGTTTTGAGGGTGAACGGACGTTGAACGGGCTTGCCTACGTCGAGAGCTACCAGCCGGCGGAGTACGCCGCCATCCAGTGGCTTCAGGAGAGCGTCGTGGGGGCGCCGACGATCTTGGAAGCGCTTGGCGATTCCTACCGAGCGGATACGAGCCGTATCTCGGCGGCGACAGGCCTGCCCACGCTGTTGGGGTGGGGGGGGCACGAAACGCAGTGGCGCAGCGAAGTGCCGGAGATGGGCCAGCGGCAGAACGATGTTGCCACCATCTATCGGTCGCTGGATGCGCGTCAGGTGCAGAGGTTGTTGGAGCAGTACGATGTGAAGTACGTGTACGTCGGGCCGGCGGAGTCCCGCAAGTACGGCTTGGCACAGTCGCAGATCGACAAGTTCGATACGTTTATGGAGCAGGTGTTCGCTCGAGGCAGCGTGCGAATCTATCGACGCTGAATCTGGAATCTTTTTGACTATCGAGTCCGCTTCGGATTCCAAATAGCATAAGTACCTTGATAAAGCTGGGCGAGGTCTCCTGACCGATGCCCCTACGTCTCGGTCAGGAGACCTTCGACAGCATGAAAGAACTTCGCGGGGGGCACCTAGTCAAATGTCGTGGCAAATACAATGGCCGTAACAGAGCAGACCGTAGAATCGGATAGCGCGAAGGTTGACGTCGATCTAAGCATCGGGACGCGCTTGGGGGGCGTAACCGTCGGTGGGGCGGCGGCCGGCATCGTCGTGGTCGTCGCAGCACTGGCGCGCCTGTGCGCCTTGGGGAACCGACCTCTCGGCGCCGCAGAGGCGGAGCGAGCACTGCTGTCACTGCGCTTTGTCCAGGGGCAGCCAACTGAACTGACGAGCATCAGCCCGCTGCTGGCAAATCTGAACGTACTGGTGTTCTTCTTGACCGGCGCCAGCGATTTTTGGGTGCGTCTGGCGCCGGCGCTATTCGGCATCGTGTTGGTGGCTTTGCCGGCCCTATGCTTTCGGCATCGGCTCAGCACAGGCGGCGCTCTGGCCGCGTCGGCCCTGATTGCCGTTTCACCGACATTTATGCTCTTCTCGCGGTCTGTTGCGCCGGCGATGCTGTCGACGGTGACATCTCTGGTCTTCGTCGGTGCTGTGTTTGACTTCGTGGAGCGTGGCGAACGGCGAAGTCTCCTCCTGGCCGCTGGGGCGCTGGCTGTGGCGCTGACGGCCGGACCCGGCACGTACACGATGCTGCTGTTATTGCTGGTATTCGGCGCCGGCGCCTGGTTGCGCTACCGCGGCACGGATTCGGCCGAGTGGAATCGCGTCGCTGCCGCCGTTCGTTCGATCATGAGTCAGCGCGATGATGTGATTCAGGTCGGCGCCGTATTCGTGGCGACCCTCGTCATTGCCGCCACCGGCTTTCTGCTCAACTTCGGTGGCCTCCAGGCGGCCCTCAACCTGTTCGTGGCATGGCTGCGTTCCTTCTCATTGGCCAGCGAGTACCCCTTCTGGTATTACGCCGGCGTGCTCGTGCTGTATGAGCCCGCCATCTTCCTGTTCGGGTTGCTGGGCGCCGTCATCGCTGTGCAGCGGCGTCAAGCCTTCGATCTGTTCCTGGTCACGTGGTTCCTTGGCAGCTTCGGGCTGTACACGTTGATCGGTGCCACTGAACCCTCCCTGGTTGTCCCGATGTTGGCGCCGTTGGCGCTGCTGGCCGGCCGTGGCGTGGCAGCGGTGCTGAATTTCGGGGAGACTGACGAAGCGCTGCGCGGCCTGCTGGTCGTCGCTTTCGTGATCCCGCTGGTGGTCTATGCGGGGGTGCAGCTCACGTTCTACGCCGAGATGACGGCTCAGTCTGTCACGCTCTTCTTGGCGTTGGGGGCTGCGGTTCTGGCGGTGGTGATCGCGGTGGTCTTCGTATCGAGTCGGTTTGGTATGGGGTGGCGGCCGGCAACTGTTGGTCGCGGCGCCGGCGTAAGTATGTTACTGCTGTCCCTGGGCGTCACACTGCACATGGGGTGGCACCTCAACTACCTGGCGCACGAGCCTGTGCGTGAGTTGCTGTTGTTGGAGCCCGCATCGGCCGATGTGCGCGAGATGGTCGCTGCACTGGAGACGTTGTCCCTGGATCGGGTTGGCGACACCGTCAATATGCCCATCACGGTCGATGGCCGCCTAACGCCTATCGTACGGTGGTACTTGAGCGAGTTCGAGAATGTGACCGTGACCGACGTGGTGCGTTCGCCGGACACACCGGTTGTCATCATGCCGGCCAGCGACAAAATGCCGCCCCTCGGTGATCGGTACATCGGGCAGGGCTTCCGGGTTTCTTCCCGCTGGCGCTTGGCTGAGCTGACCGGGGCTGACTTTGTGCGCTGGTACTTCTATCGGGAGGGGCCGGCGGCGGTGCCGTACAGTGAGTTGATAATGTTTGTGGGACGTTGAGGTTAGGAAGCTATGGAAACAACGCTGGATGTAGAACAACGACCGTCGGTCTTGGACGCGCCGCTGAGCAGCCTGGTTCGAGTGAACTGGGAAGTGGTGGCCTATGTCGTCATTTTCGTGCTGGCGATTGTCACCCGTTTCTGGGACCTGGGCAGCCGGGCCGTGACGCACGATGAGAGTCTCCACGCGCTCTACTCGTGGAACCTGTACGCCGGCAAGGGGTATAATCATGATGCCATGATGCACGGTCCGTTTCTGTTCCACATCAACGCGCTGGCGTACTTCTTGTTTGGGGCGAGTGACTACACGGCGCGCATGATGCCGGCGCTCTTTGGTGTGGCCATCGTCTTCATGCCCCTGCTCCTGCGCCGCTGGCTCGGGCGCACGGGTACTCTGGCGGCGTCTTTCATGTTCCTGATCTCACCCGTCATGCTGTATCGATCCCGCACACTCAGACACGACATCTTTGTGGCGGCCTGGACTCTGCTCATGGTAATCGCGCTGTTTCAGTATCTCGAGACGCGCCGGAATCGCTGGTTGTACGTTGGTGCGGCCGCTGTGGCACTGGCGCTTTCAACGAAGGAAGTTGCTTACATTCACGGCTTCATCGGCGTCACCTTCTTCATCGTGGCCATGATGTGGGAGTGGGCGGGCGAGGCGCGTGGCCGGCTCGTGTCGGGGGTTGGGACGATCGTCTGGGCGCTCCTGATTGCTATGCCCATGCTGATCTATGGGGGTGTATTGGGCCCCTTGAAGGCCAGTGTTGACGGCGCCCAGCAGAGGACGCTGCTGGGACAGGCGGCCCCCATTCTGCTTCTGGTGTCCGGCTACGTGCTGGCGACTTTGTTCGTTGGCGTCATCATGCGCCGCTGGGATGTGAAAGAGCGGCTGTGGCCGTCGGACGCAGGCATCCGCGTTATCCAGAACATCGATCGGCAGGCCTTGATGATCAGTGTTGCGATTTTCGTGGTCATTTTCTCGCTGCTGTACACAACTTTCTTCACTAACCGCAACGGCCTCTATTCAGGTACCATCGGCGCGGTGAGCTACTGGCTAGCTCAGCAGGAAGTTCAGCGGGGGAGTCAGCCCTGGTACTACTACCTGTTGCTCATGCCCCTGTACGAGTTCTTGCCGGTCCTGTTTGCCCTGTTCGGTACAGTTTGGTACCTTCTCACAGACCGCTGGCCGAAGCGGGGCGGTGGGATAGCCGGCCGTCTTTTCCTCCCCTTGCTCATTTACTGGTCAATCACCGCGCTCTTCACGTACACTTGGGCGGGTGAGAAGATGCCGTGGCTGACGGTCCATCTGGTGATGCCCGTGATTCTGCTGGCCGGCCGCGTTGTCGGCGATTTCATCGATGCGGCTGACTGGCGCGCCATCCAGCGTCGGGGTGGCGGGGTCCTGGCCTTGCTATTGGTGCCGACGGTTGTCGTGCTGTTCGTGTGGTTGGGCATACGCCCCTTCCAGGGCTTGTCGCTGCAGGACTTGGCGGCCACGACCCAGTGGGTGGCTGCGTTGGTGATTCTGTTTGTCTTGCTGTGGGGTGTGGCGACCTATGTCCGCCGGATGGGGCTGAAGCGTGCCGGCTTTGTCACCGTCGGCACGGTCTTCGTCCTCCTGTCACTGCTGACGATTCGCTTCAGCTTCATGGCGAGTTATATCAACGACGAGTTGGCAAAAGAATACATCGTCTACGCCCACGCGACCCCCGATGACAAGATGGTAGTCAACGAGATCAAGGCTCTGGCTGATCGACTGAACCAAACGGAGACAATAAAGGTTGCGTACGACGCAGAGGTGGTGTGGCCATTCGAGTGGTATGTGCGCGACTACGAGAATCGGCACTACTTCGGCGAGGTGCCCAATTCTCAGCTCGATGCGCCCGTAGTGCTGGTTGGGACGCGGCGTGAGAACGAGATCAAACCATTCCTGGGCGATCGGTATGTGCGCCGTGAGTACAAGATGCGCTGGTGGCCTGATGAAGGCTACAAGGGGCTGACGCCGGGCCGAATCAGCGATATCTTGCGTGATCCAGAGCGCCGGCGCCGCGTCTGGGATGTGATCTGGCGTCGCAAATATGAGAAACCCCTGAACCAGTGGCCTCACGTGGATCGCTTCGGGATGTACGTGCGGAAGGATGTCGTGCCCAAAATCTGGCAGTACGGCGCCACGGTGCCTGAGCTGGCACAGGTCAAGGATGAGTACGCTGAGCAGAAGGTCTCCCGCGTGAACAGTTTGACCATCGGCGGACAAGGGACTGGGGAGGGTCAGTTGGATGGCCCCAAGGATGTCGGCTTGGATGCTGACGGCAACCTCTACGTCAGCGAGATTGGGAACCATCGGATTCAGGTTTTCACACCGGAAGGTGAGTTCCTGCGTGAGTGGGGCGGCCAGGGCGCCGCGCCTGGACAGTTCAACGAGCCGTGGGGACTCGCCGTCGATCAGGAGCGCAGCTTCGTCTACGTTGCCGATACGTGGAATCACCGGGTCCAGAAGTTCGATCTAGATCGGAAGAGCACCACGTCAAGGGGGACCTTCGCTGATACGGGCGGGCAGGCCTCGGGCGCCGAGTCGCAGTTCTGGGGCCCGAGGGATGTTGCTGTCGACGATGAGGGGAATGTCTACGTGACCGATACGGGCAACAAGCGGATCCAGAAGTTTGACCCCGACGGCAAATTCCTGGCCCAGTGGGGGGGCGCCGGCGCCCAACTTGGCCAGTTCAGTGAACCGGTAGGCATCGCCGTCAGCGATGCGAGTGGCGATATCTTCGTAGCCGACACCTGGAACCGCCGTGTGCAGCGCTTCGACAAGGACTTCAATCCGGTGAAGCAGTGGTTCGTGCAGGGCTGGGACACCGAGTCGGTGGTCAACAAGCCGTACATCGCTGTGGACGGCGAGAACAATGTCTACATCACAGACCCAGAGGGCTACCGCGTGATCGAGTTCGATAGGCAGGGGAAGCTCCTGGTTGTGTGGGGTGAGTTCGGTTCAGGCGACGGCCAGTTCAACTTGCCAACGGGTATTGCCGTCGGACCGGGGGGTGAAGTCTACGTCGCAGACTCCGAGAACCACAGGGTGATGCAGTTCCCCGCGCCATAGCCTCAGCAATGCCTAGGGAGCAGGACGCCCCTCGCAGTTGAGAAATGCGGAAAAGATGGGGGTGTGGGGGGCGGCCGCCCCCCACACCCCCATCTTTTCTGGTCTCTTCTAGCTCCTCTATCTATTGGTCGTAGTCGCGCACAAACCCTTCGGCCTTCTTTACGAGATCGCGGTTGCCGATGAACAGCGGCGTTCTTTGGTGCAACGATTCGGGTTGGATGTCCAGAATGCTCTGGGCGCCGTCTGAGGCGTAGCCGCCGGCTTGCTCGGCGATGAAGGCCAGTGGCGCCGCTTCGTACGCCAGGCGCAGTTTGCCTTCTGGTTTCTCTTTCTCGGCCGGGTAGTAGAAGACGCCGCCGGCTAGCAGATTGCGGTGAAAATCCGCCACGAGCGATCCGATGTAGCGCAGTGATAGTGCTGTGCCCAAACCCTCGCGCCCTTGCAGATAGTGTGTGAAGCGCTGGATGCCTTCGCTCCAGTTTTCTTCATACCCTTGATTCACACTGTAGTACTTGGGATTCTTCGGGATCTGGATGTTGTGGTGCGATAGCAAGAACTCGCCGACGCTGGGGTCCAACGTAAAGCCGTGCACGCCGGCACCGGTGGTGTAGACCAGCATCGTGCTGGAGCCGTAGGTGAGGTAGCCGGCAGCCACGAGCTCGCGTCCTTTCTGCAGACAATCGTCCAGGGTGCCGCGCCCTTCGCTGGTCTTACGTTGATAGATGGCGAAGATGGTGCCCACGCTGACGTTGTAGTCGATGTTCGATGAACCGTCGAGGGGGTCGTAGAGCAGGACGTACTTGCCGGCCCGATACCGATCAGGGATGTTGATTGGAGCGGCGCGCTCCTCCGAGGCCATGACGGCCAGCCGGCCTGTGTGATCGTTGAGGCGGAAGATCGTCCTGTCCGCCAGGCGGTCGAGCTTCATCACCTCTTCACCCTGGATGTTTGTGTCGCCGGCTTCGCCCAAGATTTCGGCCAGGCCGGCGCGCGTCGTTTTGCTGGCGATGATTTTGCCGGCTAGCGCCAAGTCGTACAGCAGATTTGTGAGCACACCGGTTGCCTCGGGGTGGCTCTGTTGCTCCTCGAGGATGTGCCGCTCGATGGTCGTGATCGTGCTGGTGAAGGTCGTTTGCGTCGTCATACTACTTGGTTCCTTTCTTTGCTCCTTGGCAAAACGGCAAATATATGATACTGTTAACGTTGTCTACCTGTCAACAAGAGCGAAAGAAAGAAGGAGGGACTTGTATGTCTGAAGGAATTCCAGAAGCGTTTGTGGACTTGTTGAAGAAGAAGTCGTTTGCCCACCTGTCCACTTTGATGGCTGACGGGACACCGCATGTGACACCCGTCTGGATCGACTACGATGGTGAGTGTGTGTTGGTCAACTCGTCCAAGGGCCGGCAGAAGGATATCAACATGGAGGCACGGGCGCAGGTGGCTCTGTCCATTCAAGATCCAGATGACGCGTATCGCTACCTTGCCATTCGAGGACCGATAGTCGAAATCACCGAAGATGGTGCTGACGAGCACATAGACAAGCTGGCTCAGCGGTACCTGGGCGAAGAGAAGTATCCATTTCGCGGTCCGGGCGAGGTGCGTCGGATTTACAGGATCGTCCCCGAGCACGTGATGACCAACGGCTGAACGGCTCAGCCGGCCTGGATCTTATTGAATGCTCGAAGACCCGTCCTCGGGTCGTCTTCGGGAAGCGACGTTACGCTAAAGACGATGCCTGGCCCGCAAAGCCGCCCGGGGACGGGCTCTGGAGCGTGAAAAGGGCGCGGTTCAACTGCGTGTAGTTCGGCAGGCTCAGGACGTCGCAAGTGCGAGCGTCCGGACGCCGCAACTTGTTGCGGGCTGAGAGCGTCGGCCACCAGCTTCACAAACTTAGGATGCACACCTTGGGTGCTGACTGGTGTTTCCCCATAAGTCCCCTGTCAAGTTTTGAGGCAGGCAATCGGTCCTCTCAGGCATGAGCACGCGACACTGAGACCCCGTTTGGCCAGCCCGAGATGCACTTCCCAGGGGTGCTTGCAGGGGGTGAATTACTTGACACTCTACTTATGGGGAAACACCAGAGTTATTTAATCTCGACTTTGTCCAATTGAGCACATTGGGGCAGGGAAAGTGGCAGCAAGAATTGGTGGCGGATTT